>JBBDRU010000087.1:0-8552 GCA_040905305.1 Salibacteraceae bacterium
CTACATTTTACATGATTGTCGGGTTGATCAAACCCAATGAAGGCAACATTTACCTTAATGATCGAAACATTACAGGGCTACCGATGTACAAGCGCTCTCAGCAGGGTGTAGGATATCTTCCGCAGGAAGCTTCTGTATTCAGAAAACTCAGCGTTGAGGATAACCTTAAAGCTGTTTTAGAAATGCGTAAAGACATCTCGAAAGCAGAACAAGCCGAAAAACTGGAAAGCTTGTTAGATGAATTTGGATTGCAGCATGTGCGACAAAATCGCGGGGATTTGCTTTCGGGAGGAGAAAGAAGGCGAACGGAAATAGCCCGTTCCTTAGCGTCTGACCCAAAATTTATTTTGTTGGACGAACCTTTTGCAGGTGTTGACCCTATTGCCGTAGAAGACATTCAATCGATCGTAGCAAAATTAAAAGAAAAGAACATCGGTATTTTGATCACCGACCATAATGTTCAAGAGACACTTTCTATCACCGACCGCGCTTACCTTTTGTTTGAAGGAAGTATATTAAAGGCCGGTTCAGCTGAGGATCTTGCTAATGACCCACAAGTAAGAAAAGTTTACCTTGGTGAAAACTTCGAATTAAAGCAATCTATTCACAAAAAAACTCGTTTGAGTCAGACAGATTCGAGCTCAAACAAATTAAACTTATAGCTCTCCATAATCATATTGCAAAGCAACTTTCTGCAAGCCTCATCTACTTTTTCTCGGGCAGATGCCTCATTCTCGGCATCAATTTCAAGATGAATATGCTTTCCGATGCGCACATTGCTTATTTCACTTAACCCTAAGTTCCCCATGGTAGATGTCACCGCTTTGCCCTGTGGGTCAAGTAGGTTAGCGTGTGGCATAATAACGATTTCAGCTTTAAACTTCATCTTTTAATTGCGTTTCTTTTGAGCCACCAAAAGTGGCATAAATGAATGAAAGGATGAAATATCCAATCATGAATATTGGTAAAATCAAATAGTCGATCAATCCGTAATTAATCGGAAGTTTCCAAAAATAAGGGATGAGAAAGATGACATAGCAAACCAAAGCCCAGCCGATCAAGAAGTAACGCCACTTATTCAATGCCCAGGTAATCCCCTTAAACTTCAAAGAAAGCATGGGTATTCTGCTCACTAAAAGCACTGCTAAAATCAAGGCTATTATTTGATAAGTAATCGTTTCGTTAAGCAATGCAACCAGCCACATATCAGATGCATCCCATTTTCTAATTTCTCCTAAAACCTGAATAAACTGATCGGAAAGTGGGTGATAAAAATTGAGGTGATAGTTGGCCTCTAACATCAATGGTATGCTCACCACAAACATGGTCATCGCTGGCGTTGGCAAGCCAAGAAAGTGATCTTGATGTCCATCCTGAATGTTGAAGGTTGCAAGCCGAAAAACAGCGGCCATCGGTACCAAGCCCGCTACGGAAGCCTGAAGCAAAACCGGAAACGGCCATTCATTTATTTCCACAAAATAATATCCCTTCGTGATCACAATCATTTGAAATAGGATAAAGCCGGGCACGACACCAAAAGTGATGGCATCGGCTAAGCTATCGAGTTGCTTGCCCAACTCACTTTGGGCATGGAGTAACCGAGCCACAAATCCGTCTAAGAAATCAAGAACCAATGCAATGCCAATGCAAACAACTGCGCTCAACATACGTTCATTAGCAATGAAAATAATGGCAAGAAAACCCATCAAGACATTGCCCAGGGTAAAAAGATTGGGAACAAACCGAATGATCGCATTCATTCCGCCAAAGATATTGCTTCAACATGGAGTATCCACACAATTAAACCGATCAAGATCAGTTATTACTACCAACCAAAACACCGTTTAACTCGTACATTTGTTGGATCATATGAAGAATTTTCTGATCATTTTTTGCTTGTTTTTTATTGCCGGAGGGCAATTGAAATCACAAGCGCCAAAATACAGTAATGAATTTTTAAGTATTGGCGTTGGCGCAAGAGCACTGGCTATGAGCAAGGCGCAGGTAGCATCCGTAAATGACGTTACTTCTGCTTACTGGAATCCGGCCGGACTTACCGGCATCGATAACGACCTTCAGGTGGCTGGTCAACATGCCGAATACTTTGCAGGAATCGCCAAGTATGATTATGCTGGCCTGGCAGCTCGTATTGACAGTACAAGTGCTTTGGCCATGAGCTTTATTCGCTTCGGTGTAGATGACATTCCAAACACCACCGATTTGATCGACCAAAACGGAAGGGTAAATTATGATCGCATTACTTCCTTTTCAGCCGCAGATTATGCTTTTTTGGTTTCCTACGCTAAAAAATTAGGCCCACCGGGATTGAGCGTTGGTGGTAATGCAAAAGTGATTTATCGTCAGATAGGCGACATGGCTCAAGCGTGGGGCTTCGGACTTGATGTCGGAGCTCAATATGCCACAGGAAATTGGCGTTTTGGAGCTACTGGCCGCGATGTTACCTCCACTTTCAATGCATGGAGTTTCTCGCTTGATGAACGCACCAAAGAAGTTTTCGCAGCCACCGATAATGAGATCCCTCAAAACGGACTGGAGCTAACCTTACCAAAATTGAGCTTGGGCGCTGCACGAACATTTAAAATAAAAGATCGCGTAGGCGTCCTTACCGAGATAAATTTTGATATCACTACAGATGGTCGCAGAAACGTATTCATCAGCAGCGATCCATTCAGCGTTGATCCAAATTTCGGCATTGAAATCGACTACATGAACATTCTATATGTGCGGGGTGGATTTGGTAATGTTCAGCGCATCAAAGCCGAAATTGGAAATTACAACGAATACACCTTTCAGCCGAATATAGGTGTTGGTGTGCACATTAAAGAAACCCTGAGTATAGATTATGCATTAACTGATATTGGTGATCAAAGTGTGGCGCTCTACTCTAATATTTTCAGTTTACGCGTTGCTATTAATAAAAAAGCGAAGTGAAACGGTTTACATTAATCGTCCTTTCCATTTTCTTAGGCTTTCAGAGTGTTGGTCAGCCTTTGGCCAACTCCTGGATCGATTACGAAGCCTCGCGTTTTTACTTCAAGTTTAAGATTTCAGAAACGGGGGTCTGTAGGATTCCGCACAACACTTTGCAGTTTGCCATGCAGCAAATAGGGGTGGATTTGAGTAATGTTGACCCGAATAGTCTGCAGGTTTTTGGTCGTGGGAAAGAGCAGTATATCTTCGTGGAAGGCTCTTCTGATGGCAGCTTTGACAGTGGAGATTACATCGAATTCTACGCTCAAAAAAACGATGGTTGGGCTGATGAAGTGCTCTATCCTGATGCTAATTCACATACCAATCCCTATTATAGTCTTTACAATGACACAGCCACCTATTTTGTCACCTGGAGTCCGACTAATACCGCATCCTCTTTCCGTTATGAAAACAAAGCCTATGGCACTGCTGCGGTCACTCCGGTTTCTTATGTCTTAAAAACGCTTGTTAGATTTTTCAATAACAATTATCAAAAAGGGATAGATTTAGGAGCAGGAAAACCTAAAGCCACTTATGACGGTGGCAAGGGTTGGATGAGCAATAATTTTGGATACAACAGTGGTAACACAAGTGGAATAATCACGTCCTCATTTCCCACCACAAGCCCTTATAATGGTTCAGCAACAAACCCAGCAGTTGAAGTTGCATTATCCGGCATAAACATCGGTGCAGGCGGAAATCAAGCTCATCACACACAAATTCAGGTCAACACCGGTAACGGATTTAACGCCATCAGTAATGTTCTTTATTCATCCTTTGATTATGTGCGTGATATGAGTACGATTAGCGAACCGTTAACGTCAACGACACAAATCAGGTTAGTGGTTTCGCAAGCGGTTTCGCAAATCAATACTGCTTCTGATTATTCTGCATGTGCATATATCAACCTGACCTATCCCCGGACATTAGCCATGAACGGTGAAGACTTCTTTGAGTGTACCGTGCCACAGGCACAAAGCACACAGCATTTCAGCGCTACCAATTTTTCAAGTGCACAAGTTGATTGCATCTATGATCTTGGACAAAACAAACGCTATGAAGTAAGCCAAAACGGGGGCAGCATTCGTGCAAATATCGATGCAGGAAACCAGCGCAGCTTGGTTCTGGCAAGCTCCAATAAAATAAAAACGCTTGGTAGTCAGGAGTTAGTTCCTGTTGAAGGAACTGGAAAGTTTACCGATCCATCGAGTTCTGAGCGCGAAAAAGCTTACATCATTATCAGCCATAAAAAACTGCAAACAGAAGCAGAACGTTACCGAACTTACCGAAGTAGTGATTTTAATACTGTTCTGATAGACATTGAAACGCTGTATGATCAATTTGCTTTTGGGATAAGAAAGCATCCTCTGGCGATTAGAAATTTTGCCGATTATGCACTAAAAACATGGAATACTGCTCCTCAACATCTTTTTCTATTGGGAAAATCAATAGCAGAGGAAACCATGCGCAAAAACAGTAATTACATGGCTCGCTCATTGATTCCTTGCATGGGTTTTCCGCCATCAGATATCAGTATTACGGCAGGCTTAGATGGAAAAAAAACACATGTTCCGGCTATACCGACCGGTAGGCTAGCTGCGCGAAACAATGAAGAAATAGCCGTTTACTTGAGCAAGGTCAGGGAGTTTGAACAAGCACAAAACCTCCAGATTATGCCTTACACTATAGACAATCGTAAATGGCAAAAACATATCCTGCATTTTGCAGGTGGAAGTGATGGAGTAGAAAACAATCGATTCAAGGGTTATTTATCGAGCTATCAATCTTATGTTGAAGACAGTTTGTTTGCAGGAAAGACCTTTCTCTTCAGCAAAACCAGCGGAAATGTAATCGAACAATTAAATACAGACAGCGTGAGGTTACTCATAAAACAAGGCGCTGCACTATTGACCTTTTTCGGCCATGCATCAGGGAACAGTTTTGACCTAAGTGTTGACGACCCTTCCCTTTGGGACAATCGTGGACGCTATCCAATGGTGATTGCCAATTCGTGCTTTTCAGGTAATATTCACTTGCCCGTTGAGGCGATTGGCAGCATTTCCGAACAATATTTGTTTACACCAAATGAGGGAGCTATATCTTTTATCGCAACTCCAGATCTAAGTTATGAAAGCTACCTTAACACCTATACCAATACGCTTTATCGACAGCTTTCAAGAGATAACTATGGTAAAAGTTTTTCTGAGCAAATGCAAGCCACCACTGATGCACTACCAGGCGATGAAAGAAATACGACCGTGGCACTTGAAATGACGTTGCACGGTGACCCTGCTTTGATGCTTTATCCGCACGACCGCACTGAGCTTACCATCAACGACCCCATTTTTGGCGCAGATGTTTCATTTTCACCATCCAATATTACTACTGATCTGGATTCCTTTGAAGTGAATGTAAACCTGACAAATTTAGGAAGGTCAACAAGCAAGTCTTTCAATGTAACGGTTACAAGAAACTTTCCAAATGGTGCTCAGCCGGTCATTCAAACCATGCAAGTTGACGGTATAAACTTCGGAAAGAATCTTCGCTTTAAATTTAACACTGATGCAGAAAACGGAATTGGTGAAAATGAGCTCACCGTTGATGTGGATCTGCCATTAAGTGCGGTTGAAGAACATATTGAAAACACGAACAATCAAGTCACCAGGCTTCCATTCTTCATCAGCAGCTCTGATATTTTTCCTGTTTTTCCTTACGACTTCGCTGTAGTTCCCGACTTTGATGTAACGTTAAGAGCAAATACCGGTTACCCGTTTTTAAACAGTAACACCTATAGTTTTGAGATCGACACAACTGATACCTATGACAGTCCGTTTAAAAAATCGACTAGCATTACCCAATCAGGCGCTGTTTTGAATTGGAATCCACAACTTGGAACAACAGGATTAAAAGACAGTACCGTCTTGTTTTGGCGCGTATCGCCCACCAACGATTTAAGCAAGTGGCGGGAGTTTTCGTTTCAGGTAATTCAAGGTAGAAACGGCTGGGGACAGGATCATTTTTTTCAATACAAAAACAATGAATTTGACCTGATCGACTATGATCGCAATCATCGCCAATTTGATTTTAAAGAAGCATCGCGGGAGTTATTTGTTCAAGTAATTGGCAATCCATCACTCAATGAATTTGAAGATAACTTCTACTCACTTGACGGTCAAAATGCACCGCTAGGAGAATATGGTATTGCCAACATACAACCCGGGTTTGCAGTGGTGGTTATTGACTCAGCCGAGCTTAAACCATGGGGAACTTACGGCATTGGGCCAGAAGGAAGTTATATCAATGAAGACAAACGATTTGGAAACAACAATGACGGGAATGCCCACCGATCCAGAGTGGAATACTTCTTTACATTCAATGTATCAAACGCACAAATGAACAGTATGATCGACATGATTCAAAATCATGTGGACGATGGGCATTACTTGCTTTTTTATACCCAACAAAGAGGACTGTTTAAAGACACGAACATTTGGACAAATCCGAGGCTTGATTTCTTTGAATCCCTCGGAGCTGACTCCATTCGCCATGTCCCAAACCTCAGCCCGTATATTTTCCTTGTAAAAAAAGGCGACCCGAGTTCTGCAGAGCAAGTGATTGGCCAAACAGATAGAGAGATCATTCGGTTGAGCTCTAACCTTATCTCGAATTTCAGCCTAGGCTCAATGAGTGGCCCAAACATCGGACCAGCAATGGAATGGGGAAACTATTTCATGAAAAAAAGGGCCTTAGAAAGCAACTCTGTAGACATAGTAGAGGCATCCATCAGTGGTATCACTCCGGATCAAAACACCTTTGGTTTGGACACCCTGGCTCAAAGCGGATCATCGGATTTAAGCTCCTATGATGCAAACGACTTCCCGTTTATGACCCTTGATTTCTATACAGAGGACAACACTGCCGCTACCCCAGCCCAATTAAAAAACTGGCATGTATTGTATGAACCAGCCCCAGAAGCCGCTATCAACCCCATAAAAGGACAAACCTACCAGGCAGGTGAAGAATTGCGGGCAGGCATCGATTTTAACTTTGGTGTTGCCATCGAAAACATATCCGATTTTCCTTTTGATGATTTTAAAGTGCGCTATTGGTTTGTAGATGGTGATAACAAAATCATGGAAGAAAAATGGCTCAATTACGAGGCCATGGCAGCTGGCGAAGTAATTTTTGATTCTGTTGCATTTTCAACTAATGGATTGGCCGGGAGATACTTCATGTACGTGGAAGTAAATCCTAGAGATGAAGATTGGCACAAGGAGCAGTTTCATTTTAATAATCGCGCATACATCGCATTTGAAGTAAAAGCCGATAAGAAAAACCCGATTCTTGATGTTACGTTTGATGGAATCCACATTATCAATGGCGACATCGTCTCTCCTCAACCTGAAATTGTAATGGCATTGAAAGATGAAAACCCGTTTTTATTGATGAAAGACACTTCGTCTTTTGATGTATTCATGACTTATCCAACCGGGTTGGAAAAGCGAATTTCATTCATCAGCAATGGAAAAGAAATCATGTTTTTTGAACCCGCAGACGAAAAACAGAATAAAGCCAGGCTAACCTATCAGCCTGAGGAACCTCTGGCTGATGGTGAATACAGTCTTAAAGTTATGGGCAGGGACGCATCTGGAAACGAAAGCGGAAAAAATGCTTATACGATTGATTTTGAAGTGATCAACAAAAGCTCAGTAACCCATGTTATGAATTACCCAAACCCCTTCACAACCGCTACAAAGTTTGTGTTCACCCTAACTGGCTCTCAAATCCCTGATGTATTCACCATTCAAATAATGACGGTCACTGGAAAAGTGGTAAGAGAAATCACCAAAATGGAATTAGGCAATATTCACGTTGGCAGAAACATCACAGACTATACTTGGAATGGCACGGATGAATTTGGTGATAGACTGGCTAATGGCGTTTACCTATATCGGGTGATCATGAAGTTGAATGGCGATAAAATTGAGCACCGATCGACAGCTGCGGATAACTATTTTGTGAAAGACTTCGGTAAAATGTATCTTTTCAGGTAGCATCTACTAGGCGATAAACGATCTGGTATATTCCGTTTTTGGATTTGACAACAACTCATCCGCCTCTGCCAACTCAATGAGTTCACCTTCAGCCATAACCATGATTCTGTCACTCATAAAACGCACTACGTTCAAGTCATGAGAGATGAAAATATACGACAGGTTGTACTCATATTTAAGCTCGTTTAAGAGGTTCAGCACTTGTGCCTGAACACTAACATCCAATGCGGAAACAGCCTCATCACAGATGAGAACTTCGGGTTCAAGCAGCAGGGCACGAGCAATGCAAATACGCTGTCGCTGGCCACCTGAAAACTCATGTGGATACCGTTCCATATGAAATGGTTTCAAACCCACTTTTATAAGTAGCTCCACAATGCGGTTTTTATGTTGGCTGCTCGACATTTCAGGTTGATGAATTGCCAATGGCTCCATAAGTGTTTCACCAATGGTCATTCGGGGATCTAGCGAGTCATAAGGATCTTGAAAAATATACTGAACTTTTTT
>JBBDRU010000088.1:0-35040 GCA_040905305.1 Salibacteraceae bacterium
TTTCAAGCGCAGCGCACCACTGACACGGGTACCCAGCTCTCCTTGCGTTAGATCAAGCAGACCGATTATTTTCCCTCCATCTATGCTTTTCATCAATGTACCGCTGCAACTCAATTCTACATCATCAGGATGCACACCGATCGCTAAAATGTTTACTTTTTCTAATTCCATGGGGTTTATAATTCAACAAGCACTAAAATTGTTCTCTCAATGCTGAATTTGAAAACAATATTACTGAAAGAGTTCAAGTCGGACTTCCGTAATCCTTACATTTTGGGTGGCGCTGCATTGTTTTTGGTATCAAGCTTGTTTGTTTGCTACATTACGATCAAGCGCATTTCGAGCCCATCGCTTTGGGTAGCATTGTATTGGATCATTGTATTATTTGCGAGTTTTAATGCCGTGGCAAAGAGCTTTATCAATGAGTCGAGAACAAGAATGCTCTATTTATATACCCTTGTAAGCCCGGTGCAATTCATCATTGCAAAGAGCATTTATCACAGTCTTGTAATGATAATTTTAACCCTGTTGGCACTGGTGATATACTCCACTTTTTTCTCCATAGCAATCGATGACTTACCGCTGTTTTATGCCAGTGTTTTATTAGGTAGCACAGGATTGGGAATTATTCTAAGCCTTCTTAGCACCATGGCATCCAAAGCAGGCAACAACCTCACCCTACTCGCCATTTTAGGATTACCAATTCTCTTGCCACTGATCATGGTAAGCACAACGTTGATGAAAAACGCTATCGATGGAATCGACCTCTCCATACAATTGAAATACCTTTTTGTTTTAATCGGGTTGAATGTCGTGAGTTTTACCCTTTCCATCATCTTGTTTCCGTACCTTTGGCGGGAATAAAATGAATGCATGATCAGGCTTCATCCCGTATTTAAAATAAGTGCAATTGTTTTGGTGTTTTACGCCCTCATAGCCGGTCTTTTGATTGAAGTGCCCGCATTAGACATCTTAAATGAAAGCATACGCAACTTGTTTTTTCATGTCACCTCATGGTTTGCAATGGTTTTCCTTTTCATCCTTTCATTTATTTTCAGCATAAAGCATTTAAATTCAGGGAAAGAAATCGATGATTTACTTGCCCGCAGTTTTGTTCAGTCAGGTATGATTTTCGGGTTAGCAGGGTTGGTCACGGGCATGCTTTGGGCGAGATATACCTGGGGTGCATTTTGGGTTCCTGATCCCAAACTCAACGGATCGGCAATAGCCCTTCTCGCCTATTTGGCCTATGGCGTTTTACGAAACAGTTTTGCAGACCCTATGCAGCGCGGAAAAGTAAGTGCGGTCTATAACATTTTTGCTTTTGTGATGATGTTGCTCTTCATTTTTATTCTGCCCCGGATGACCGATAGTTTGCACCCTGGCAACGGGGGAAACCCAGCGTTTAGCGGCTATGATTTGGACAGTACAATGCGCATGGTTTTTTACCCTGCCATTATCGGATGGATTTTATTAGGGCTATGGATTACAGAGATTAACGTTAGAATTGATTTATTGAAAGAAAAGTTGCTATGAAATATTTGATCTCAACCCTTTCATTGTTTTTTGTGTTTTTAGCAGTGGCCACAGCACAAACAGCATCAATGGCTGATAAAATGAGAGCCGATGGCAAAATTTACGTTGTTGTTGGGGTGATCGTTTTAATATTTCTTGTACTCTTTAGCTACCTGATATTCTTGGATCAACGTCTGAAAAAAGTGGAGAAAGAAAACAAACCTCTATGAAGAAAACACACATTATATCAATTGTAGTTATCGCTGTGTTGATAGGCGCGATGATAGGTGCCATAAGCGATTCAAGTTCGTATGCAGACTTTGAAGAAGCGTTTAGCAACCCTGACGATGAATTTCATGTTGTTGGAACATTGTCCGAAGGCAAAGAAATGTCTTATGACCCGCTCAAAAATCCGGATCTATTCACGTTTTGGATGACCGACATGAGCGGAGAAGAGCATCAGGTGGTACTTCACAAAAGTAAACCGCAAGACTTTGAGCGATCAGAACAAATCGTATTGATCGGCTCAGCAAAAAACAATGTTTTTCATGCTGACGAAATATTGATGAAGTGTCCATCAAAATACACCGATGGCGAAGTATCAGCAAAAGAACAAGTCAGTATCTAAGCTATGGAATATACCGGTGAACACCTACTCATTGGCGAGTTAGGCAACATTTTTCTACTCATTGCTTTTGCGTTTGGCATTTTATCTACCATCGCCTACTTTCTCGCAGAACAACGCAGTGATGATGCCTGGAGAAAAGTTGGTCGTTTATCTTTTTGGATGCACAGCATCGGAGTAGTTGGAATGGTAGGCACTTTGTTTGTCATGATCTTCAATCAATATTTCGAATACCACTACGTATGGCAACACAGTTCATCTGAATTGCCCTTGCGCTATATTTTTTCCTGTTTTTGGGAAGGCATTGAAGGCAGCTTCATGCTTTGGATGTTTTGGCACGTCATTATCGCAAATATTCTACTTTACAGCCTTGGTCACTGGGAACGCTCAGTGATGGCGGTTATCGGATCTGTGCAAATATTTTTAACCTCCATGTTGCTCGGTGTTTACATTTTTGAATACAAACTTGGCAGCAACCCATTTACTGTTTTAACGCGCGAGCACCCCGATTTTGTAAACCTTCCTATTTTCCAAATGTCTGACTATATCAGCGTTTTGGACGGAAGAGGATTGAATCCTTTGTTGCAGAATTATTGGATGACCATTCACCCACCAACCTTGTTTTTAGGCTTTTCTATCGTGTTGGTTCCATTTGCCTATGCCATTGCAGGCTTGTGGCGAAAGATGTACATAGAATGGGTAAAACCTGCGCTGCCATGGACATTCGCAGGAATTGGGGTTTTAGGAATAGGGATTTTGATGGGTGGTGCATGGGCTTATGAAGCGCTTAGTTTTGGTGGGTTCTGGGCATGGGATCCCGTTGAAAACGCGTCTCTTGTGCCGTGGCTTATTTTGGTAGGTGCCGGACACCTCATGCTCATTCAGCGCAAAAAGGGCACTTCTGTGCTCACCATGTTTATGCTCATTACGCTCTCATTTGTGCTGATTCAATACTCTTCTTTTCTGACCAAAAGCGGCATTCTGGGCGACAGCAGCGTACACTCATTTACTGATTTAGGCATGACAGGCCAACTGGCTATTTCACTCATATTTTTCATTATTCTTTCTGCAGGATTAATAATATATCGGGCAAAAGATTTTCCAAAAAACCAGCAGGAAGATCATTTGTGGTCGCGGGAGTTTTGGATGTTTATCGGCTCGCTGATCCTCTTTCTATCCGCATTTCAAATTGAGTTTAGTACTTCATTCCCTGTTATCAACACGTTGTTTGGAACTGACCTAGCCCAATCGGCTGAACGCATCGAATATTATAACAAATGGCAACTTCCGCTCGCCATTATCATCTCGGCAATCATCGGTTTTGGGCAATTTTTAAAATATAAAAAAACCGACCCAAAAACACTTCTCAAAAACCTAAGTGTGGCTATTTCGCTAGGCTTGATCCTGACCATTGGGTTAGGAATATCAATGACCATTAAAAATCCACTGATCTTAACTCTGCTCTTTACTTCTGCGTTCGCAGCATTTGCCAATCTAGATTATTTGATTCGTGTGGTGAAAGGAAAAATCAAACATGCCGGATCCAGTATAGCACACATCGGTTTTGCGCTGATTCTTTTAGGAGCTTTGGTTTCTACAAGCCAAAGCGACACCATTTCTCAAAACACCAGTTTGTATGATGTAAGTGTGCTGGGCGAAGATTTCAGCAACAACGAAAACATCTTGCTGATGAAAGATGACACCTTGATGATGGGTGAGTATTTTGTCAGCTACCGCGGAAAAGAAAAGGAAGGTGTTTATATTCATTATGAAGTGGATTACATGCAGCCCAACGCCCAGGGCGACCTCTCCAAAGTCTTTACTTTATATCCATTTGTGCAGCTCAACCCCAGAATGGGCAACGTGGCTGAACCCTACACCAAACATTATATCAACAAGGATATCTACACACACATTACTTATGCAGAGCTGGAAGAGAGAAAAAGAGAAGAAGAATCAAATGAACACCAGCTAAAAATTGGTGATACCCTATTTGCCAAAAACAGTTTCTTGATTTTAGATTCATTGAATCGAAAACCAGACTTGAAGGATAAGGGATTAAAAGAAACCGATCTGGCGCTTGGGGCAAAATTCACGCTGTATGATGTGCAAACGACGGCTCACAATCTGGAACCATTATTTGTAATTCGCGATCGCCAATATTCTTTTTCTGTGCCGGACAGTGTTCCGAATATCGGGGTGGAAATAGCATTTGAAGGCATCGATCCTGAAACCGAAAGTTTCTCTTTTAAATTGACCGAACGCGATCCCAAATACCAGGAATTTATTGTGATGAAAGCCATCGTATTTCCTTGGATTAATATCTTGTGGATCGGCTGCATTTTAATGGGATTAGGAACCGTTTTAGCTGTTTATCTCCGAATTCGAAGAGCTTGATGAACGGTGCAGAAAAAATAGCTATTGTGGGGCTGGGAAACCTGGGTTGGAACTTGACTCGCGGATTACATCAATCAGGTTTTCATATAACCCAGATCATTGCCCGCAATCAGGAAGATAACCAGCGCTTCTCGGCTAAAGTTGGCGCTACTTTGGCTCCAGATATCGATGCGCTTGACAATTCAGCAGATATTATTTTCTTGTGTCTTCCTGATGACGCATTACCGGAAGTGGCGTCCAAAATCAATCGTGAAGCGGTGATTGTGCATTGCAGCGGCAGCACACCTTTGTTGACTTCACACAAAAAATCTGGAGTACTTTACCCGTTTCAAACATTCACGAAATTTATTCCGGTTGAATGGAAAGGCATTCCCATTTTCATCGAAAGCGATGACCCCGGGTTGCGTTCTTCGTTGATTTCGATAGCTGAAAACCTATCAGGGAATGCAAAAGAAGTGAACAGAAACCAACGCCAGGCCATCCATATTTCAGGAGTTTATGGAGCTAACTTTGTAAATCATGTGCTCTTCATGGCCAAGGAGGTTCTAGACAAGGAAAGGTTGACCTTCGATGTGTTATCTCCGTTAATTCATGAGACAGTGAGAAAAGCTTTTAAACATGGTCCGCATTCGAGCCAAACAGGACCAGCCCGTAGAAATGACGAAAAGGTAATCGCCAAGCATCTAGCAGTTTTGGAGGACGATAAAAAGCTCCAAACTTTTTACGAACTTTTCAGCAACAGCATTAAAAACACTTATCGTTCATGAGTTTTTTGGAAAAACTTCATTCAATCAAGGCGTTTATCTTTGACATTGACGGTGTTTTAACCGATGGAAAAGTTGTGCTGCTGCCCGGTGGCGAGCAAATGAGACGCATGCACTCAAAAGATGGTTATGCATTACAGCTTGCTGTAAAAAAAGGATACTTTGTTGGCGTGATTTCAGGAAGCAACAGTAAGGAAGTAAAAGAACGATTAAACGCCCTGGGCATAACCGATGTTTATTTAAAATCGAGTGACAAAGCCGATGCGATGAGTGAATTCATTCATTCGTATCATTTAGAACCACACGAAGTCATGTACATGGGAGATGATATTCCAGATATTCCGGCCATGCAAATGATTGGGCTTCCTTCATGCCCTTCAGATGCCAGCCCCGAGGTTATGGATATTTGCGATTATATTGCAAAAAACAGCGGTGGATACGGCTGTGCCAGAGAAATTATAGAAAAAGTGATGAAGGTTCAGTCGAAATGGTTTGACCGGGAAGAACATTCAAAAAATCTAAATGAGTTTTCATGGTAAAATTCATGGCATATATGCGGCTGGTGCGCTTACCTATTTTGGTATTGATCGCCTTTATTCAGTTCAACGTCAGGCACTTCCTGATAGAACCTATGCTTGTGATCAATGGATATAAATTGATCATGAGCGACATGCACTTTAGCCTTTTGGTGCTTGCAACGATTTTCATCGCGGCTGGAGGATATGCAATCAACGATTATTTTGATGTAAAAGTTGACCGCATAAACAAATTGAAACAAGTGATCATCGATCGTCATATAAAAAGACGTGTAGCGATGATGCTGCATATTTTGCTCACTGCCACCGGGTTTATGCTTGCCAGTTACGTCTCGTGGAAATTAGGAATGTGGAAAATAACGGCACTTTTCATATTTGCCATTTTCACCCTTTGGTTCTATTCTACCAGCCTAAAACATCAGTTTCTTAGTGGTAATTTAGCCATTGCACTAATGGCATCCTTTGTGCCGTTGATTGTTGGACTATTTGAAATCCCCCTCCAAAACCAAGCTCATCCCGAATCGATTCAGGAGTTAGGCTATTCTATTTTTAATGTTCCCGCTTTTTGGGTGATTGGCTATGCCATTATCTTGTTTTTGCTCACGTTGATTAGAGAGATCACCAAAGACGTCATTGATTTGCGCGGGGATCGTATTTACGGCTCGAAAACCATTCCTATTCAAACCGGCATCAAAACAACCAAATACATCCTAATCGGACTTTACGCGGCATTCGGAGCGATTTTTTCATGGTTTTATTTTGACTATTTATCTGTTCACACCGGAATGACCACTCTCTTTTTTATTGTGGCGCTTCTTTTGGTTTTTGAGATTATACTTATCATTAGAGCACGCACGAAACCCCATTTTTTATATTCAGCAAACTTGAACAACCTCATCACCTTGCTGATCATTCTGAGCACCTATTTTATAAAGGTGAGTATTGAAACTTACTTCATGTGATAGAGCGTTTGAATCAATATGAGATCATTCTGGCATCACAATCTCCTCGGAGAAAAATGCTTTTTGAAGCGCTTGGCATGCCGTTCACAATTAAAAAAACAGACGTTGATGAGGGTTTTCCCGAACACTTGAAAAGAGGTGCAATTCCTGAGTACCTGGCCAATAAAAAAGCGAATGCCGCACTGGATCAATTAAAAGAACTTGAGCTGCTCGTCACAGCAGACACAGTGGTTTGGATAAATGATCATGCTTTAAACAAGCCTACCGATTTAGCAGATGCTCGCAAAATGCTTAAAGAGATTAGCGGTAATGTACATTCAGTTTTCACTGGAGTGTGCCTCGCCACGATAAATACCAAGCATAGTTTTTTTGAAGAGACCAAGGTTCATTTTAACTCACTCTCTGATGCCGAAATAGAATATTACCTCAAACAACATCAACCGCTGGATAAAGCCGGTGCTTATGGAATTCAGGAATTTATTGGGCTTATTGGGATAAAGTACATTGAAGGTGACTTTTACAACGTGGTAGGTTTTCCGATGCAGCGTTTTTGGAACGAGTTGAAACGCGTGATTTGAAGAGTGTTATACGTTAATGACGCGTTAATCCGACCAGATTTATCACACTGTCAGTTTAGTTTTGAATATAAATGAGCAGGTATTCCATTCGTTTTATAATCATTCTTGCCACGGTATTATTTATTGGCCTGGTCGCTACCCAGATTTTTTGGGTAAAAAAAGCCTATGAAATAACCAACCTACAGATCAAGCATGAAATCGAACTGGCTTTAATCAATGTGGTTCAAGACATTCAGGAACACAGCGGAGACTCCACCTTTTTGGTGGATCCGGTAGAAATGATTTCTCCAAGTTTTTTCAGAGTAAAAATCAATGAAGAGCTACAGCCATTTTACCTAGAATCGATGCTGACCACAGAATTACTAAATCGTGAACTGAACTATAAATTTCAATACAGCATTTATAATTGCTTTAACGACTCAGTGGTTTTCACCAAAATGGTCAATAACAAACTTAAAACTGACCCTGATTTGCTGGCAACTCCACCGCCCATTGATTGGGAAGCCGATGGTCACTACTTTTCTGTCTATTTTCCCGAGTTGAATTTGTCGGTGATCGGAAAGATGAATTTTTGGTTGATGTCATCATTTGTACTTATTGCCGTGCTGATCTTTTTCGCATTTGTAATCAGCGTAATTCTTAAGCAAAAACGACTGTCCGAAATCAAAAATGACTTCATCAACAACATGACGCACGAACTAAAAACGCCCATTTCAACCATTGCCTTGTCGAGTGATGTTTTGCTTCAAAAAGGAACGGAACAAAATCCGGAGCGTCTCAGAAACTATGCCCGCATCATCAAAAGCGAAAACCAACGTCTGCAGACTCAGGTAGAGCGTGTGCTTCAAATCGCTCGATTGGATAAAGAAGAAATCGACCTTAAAAGGCAACAAGTAGATATGCACGAATTGATTGAACTAGCTGTGCCCACCATCGAAATGAATTTCTCAGATAAAAAGATTCTATTAAAGACAGATTTAAGCGCCATCAACTATTCAGTATATGGCGATGAAATGCACATCACAAATATAATCTTCAACCTCCTCGACAATGCTGCTAAATACAGCGGTGAGGAGCCAAAAATCGAACTAAAAACCCGGAGTGACGACAAAGGGTTTTACCTTACCGTAACCGATAACGGACCTGGGATTCCTAAAGATCAACAGCGCAGTATTTTCGAAAAGTTTTACCGCATACCAACGGGCAATGTGCATGATGTAAAGGGATTTGGACTGGGATTGTACTACATAAAGACCATTGTCGATGCCCACAAAGGCAAGATAAAAATAAAAAGCAAGCTGCAAGAAGGGAGTTCGTTTGAAGTATTCCTGCCTTATGGAACAAAAATTGATAAATAAGCCATTATGAGCACAAAAAAAGAACGCCTTAAGATTTTGTTGGTTGAAGACGACCTCAATTTGAGTTTTGTTATTCAAGACCATCTTCGCAATGAAGGATACTCTGTAGATCTGGAAAAAGATGGGTTTTCAGGTTTTCAAAAATTCTACAACAATGGATATGACCTCTGCATTTTAGATGTTATGTTGCCAAAAAAAGATGGTTTCACTTTGGCTGAGGACATTCGAAAAATGGACTATGATGTGCCGATTTTATTTCTGACAGCGAAAAGCATGACAGAAGACAAAATCAAAGGATTTCAACTTGGTGCAGACGACTACCTCACCAAGCCGTTTAGTTTTGAAGAACTAGATTTAAGGATAAAAGCGATTTTAAAACGTGCCAAACCATCAGATGGGAGCGATCAAAATCAACGAGATGTTTTTCAAATTGGCAACTTCACATTCGATTATAAAAACCTCAACCTTAAACACAGCGTTGAAAATCGTACATTGACCAAAAAGGAAGCCGAACTGTTGCGCATGCTTTGTTTGCATCAAGATGAGGTATTAACCCGAGAAATGGCTTTGACCGTAGTTTGGGGAAGTGATGATTATTTTCTCGGAAGATCCATGGACGTCTTCATCACAAAACTGAGAAAATACCTCAGTCATGACGAGCGTATTAAAATTATGAACGTGCATGGTGTTGGTTTCAAAATGATCATCGATGAGTGAACGGGCAAATTATGATGGATTGCTGGCTCAACTTCAAAAGCATAAAGAATGGCCGAGTGTTTTTCTTTTCAAATTCATCATTCCAAACGACAATAAAAAGCTGGCGTTGACGCAAAGTCTTTTTGGTGAAGAAGCTCAAGTCACCATAAACAAGAGCCGAACAGGAAAGTATTTAAGTGTGTCGGCCAAAGAATTGATGTTGAACCCTGAATCGATCATCGAACGATACAAATCTGCCGGAAAAATAAAAGGATTGATCGCGCTTTGATTAAACAACTACCGCCTCATCGCTGCGCATGGCTTCTTTTATGTCTTCTCTTTCTTTTTCCAAACCGATAAATGTCAATCTGAAATAACTGCCATCTTTTTTGATGCGTTCAATTTCACCATCAAGCTGCGATGTCAATGTGACAATCAATTCCATTCCTAAGGTTTGGGCACTGTTAAAATTAAAATCTTCAGGCAGTCCAACACCGTCATCTCCAACTTCAAGTACAAACTTGCCTTCGGCATTACGATCCATTTTAATGCTAATTGTACCCACCTCTTTTTCTTGAAAAGCGTGTTTCAAAGAGTTAGAAATCATTTCATTCAGCAAGAGCCCAAGCGGTATTAGCGTATCAAGCGTAAGCGTTGAAACATTAACATCAATATCCAATTCGATTTGTTGATTGAGTCTGTAGCTGCGAAGGAGGTTCTCCGCTAACTCCGTTATGTACTCTTTAATGTTGATGTTGGAGAGGTCATGTGCTTCATACATCTTTTCGTGAATAAGTGCCATGGAAATTATTCTATTCTGGCATTCGTCAAACAAATCCAATGCTTCCTGGTCATCAGTGTATGCGCATTGTAATCGAATTAAGCTATTGATGACTTGTAGGTTGTTTTTAACGCGATGATGAATTTCCTTAAGCAATACTTCCTTTTCTTCTTTTTGCTTCTTTATATTTTGATTTTGATGCCGCAACAACTCCAAAGCTTTCTTCCTTTCACGATTCGTACGTGCATAGATAACAACCGAGATCAGCGCTAATACCAACCCGATGGTGAATGAAATAATCAAGATTCGGTTTCTACCTAATTGCAATTCCTGGATTTCATTCTCGCGTTTGAGAATTTCGATTTCCTTTGACTTATTCTCACTTTCAAATTTCGCCTCCAAATTGCTGGCAATCTCCTTTGTTTGTTGACTGAACAAGGTGTCTTTCAAGGCTGCATAACGGTCTTTGAATAAAAGGGCTTTCTCATAATCACCAGTGCGTGTGTATATCTCACTAATTTCATTATAAGCATCGCGTAACTCCTTTTTCGCACCTATTTCACTCGATATATTGATCACCTGTTGCATGTATTCAAGAGCTTCATCAGATTTTCCCGTGAGCGAAAGCACCTGACCTATTCCCTGAAGTGAGCTTAACATACCTTTCTTATCTCCCAATTCTTTCTGGATCTGCAAAGCTTTTTGTTGAAACTCCAATGCCTTGACAACGGCTTCCTGTTTGGCGTAAACATCACCAATGTTCGTGTATGAACTAGCCATTCCACGCTGATTACCCGATCCTTTTCTTCCATCTAATGATTTAAAGTGGTAATCAAGTGACTCGTCATAGGCGCCTTCTTCGTAAGCAATAATTCCCAGATTATTAAGAATATCAGAAACAACCTGCTTGTTGTCAAACCCTTTCAAAATTTCTAACGCTTTTCTATAATAATCCCTGGCTGATTTATAATTTCCCTGAAGGTAATAAACCAGACCAATGTTATTGTAAGAACGACCTACGCCCTCCATATCATTGAGTTCTTCTAACAAACGAATAGAATTGAGGTATTCTTCAATGGCCAATGGATACTCCCCTTGCTGGGTATAAACCGCGCCTTTGTTATTATGAGATCCTGCCATTCCTTTTCTATCTCCTATCTCCGTCATCAACTCCAAAGACCGATTATGATAATCGAGGGCCACGTTGTAAATAGCTTTGTAATAATTGATGATCCCCAGATTATTGTAGGAAAGCGCTATCCCTCTTTTAAAGTTTAGTTTCTCTGACAAAAACAGCGCTCTATTCGAATATTTTTCAGCTCTATCAATATCACTGTTAAAAAACTCGCGAGATAAATTGTAAAGAAGAAAAACCTTGTTTGTATCCTGCTTTGAAGTACGCAGTAATTGAAAAAGACTGTCAATCTTAGGTTGATCCTGAGACGTACCTGACTGAGCGCTGACCAAAATCATCAGAATGAGTAGGATGCGAAATACGTTTTTCATTGTACGATCAAAACTAAAAACAGCAATGAAAGTAATCAATAAGGTTGAAAGAAACTTTTATATTCTATTTAAGGTTCAAAGCGCAATTCTTAAATCATTGTTTCGGTCATTCTCCTTGATAGACTTGATCTCTTTTGGAAGATTGTTGTTCTTTGATAAGATCACCCATTCATAAAATCAAGAAAAGTTCAGGCTTTTCAAGAAAACAATGCAAGATGCTGCTTATCTTCATGCTATGAATTTATTGGCTCGCATTGTTTTTATCCTATCGTGTGTTTTTATTTTTGGCTCATCAGCATCTTCACAAACAGCTCATCTTCAATTTGTTCATAACAGTGCAGATACATCATTGCAAACCATCGATATTTGGGTTGGCAACACCAAGCTTGTAGATGATCTTGTTTTTCAAACAGCCAGCGCACCAATTGCCATTACCGCTGGCGCATTGACAGAAATCAGGGTAATGCAAGCTAATAGTGAAGACACTATAACCCCCATTTTATTATGGTCTGATAGTCTTCAAGACAGTTCATTTCACCAGCTTGCTTTATCGGGGTTGGCCAGTGCAACAGGATATAGCCACTTTGAGCCTTTGAATTTTGTTGACTTGGGCGACATCAGGCAAAATTCTCAAGCATTTGACGACACTGACATAAAGTTCTATAATGGAATTACAGATTTTGACCTAATTACAGTGATGGAAACCAAACTTGGATTAGGAAATATAATTACCGATCTGGGCTATGGTCAATACAGTGCATACAGTTCATTGAGCACCTTTAATTACCGATTCGTATTGCAGGATACCTCCTCTGAAATCCAGGGCGAGTTTGATCTGAATCTTGTATCTCAAAACCTAACGGACAGCGCATTGACTTTAATCATGTCGGGCTTTGCCAATTCGGAAGAAAACAATAATGGCGCACCAATGGCACTCATTGGAGTTTTACCTGGGGGAGCAACAATAAGTTTTGACAAAAGCATGGGAGAAATGCAACTCATCCATAACAGTGCCGATCCCACGCTCGATGAAATGGATATTTATGTTGATGACGTTTTGATCTTGAATGATCTGTTGTTTAGACAAGCCAGTGGTTATCTGAGTTTTCCATCAGGTAAAGCAATGAATCTCGCTTTTGCACCAGCCAACTCCAGCAGTTCCGCTGAAGCATTTTTCACACAGAACATCGCACTCGAGGCAGAAACCCCTTATGTTGCAATAGCCGCTGGTAACCAAAGCGGGAGTCCTTCGCCTGAAACTTCCTTCTCTATATTTCTCAAAAAATCCAGAAAAGCTGCTCAGCTCTCCAATCAATGTGATGTATTGTTCTTTCATGGCGCATCAGATGCCGGACCAGTACGGGTAAACGAAACAAAAGCATTATCAAACGAGCTTTTTAGCAGCACTGATTTTGGAGCATTTCACGCTTACTCTTCCCTTCCACTAACCGATTATAAATTGGATCTGATACTCGAAAATGACAACTCAGTTTTTGAAACTTATGATTTCACATTAAGTCAACTAAACTTTCAAGGGGAAGCAATCACGCTAATGACTTCTGGGTTTGTAGATACTTCCAGTTTTATAGGTAGCGAGGAAATGAGTTTATGGCTTGCTCGTTCTTCTTCCGGGTTAATGCTTGAGGTGGATTTAACGGTTGGAACACAAGAATTAAAAAACCCCAATTGGAAAGTTTACCCTCAGCCAGCAAATAACGAACTAAACATCATTTCTGAACAGTCGCTTGATAAATTGCGCGTTTATAACCTGCAAGGAAAACTATTGCTGGAACGCACCGTCAATGGCACGAGTTATCTTTTGAATACATCATTCCTTTCACCGGGCGCATACATACTTGTTTCTGAAAACAACAACACGGTAAACAAGTTGCTGTTTCAGGTGACTTATTAAGATTTCCACTAACAATTCCTTTTTTGAAAAATCATCCCGTTGCACGTTTGATGGGTTTAATAATCCGCTAGCATTGTCAGATGAAATGGACATACTTGCTGATTTTTGGCGCGGCCATTGGGGTATTAACGCTTGGTGCTTGCGGAAGCTCAAAAAAAACCAATCAAAGAAGCAGCAAGCATGCCAATACATCGGTTCAAAGTAAGTTTGCCACCAAGCTCGGGGTTTCTGCGGCTTCAATAAAAAATGAACGACTTTATGTCTTTATCGATCAATGGGAAGGAGTGCCATATGCATTTGGAGGGGTAAGCAAATCAGGCGTAGATTGCTCAGGTTTTGTTAGCAATTTATATCGGGATGTTTACCAAAAACAACTTCCGCGAACCACCTCTGAGCTTGCCAAGAAATCCAAAAAAGTTTCTAAAAGCAACTTGAAAGAAGGAGACCTTGTTTTTTTTGATATCAATGGAAAAAAGACCTCACATGTTGGAGTTTACCTTCAAAACAATAAGTTTGTTCATGCCTCGACCAGCAAAGGCGTAATTGTATCTGACCTTACTAACCCCTATTACCAAAAGGCATTTTCAAGAGGAGGAAAACTCTAGAACCGTTCACCATTGAAAACAGCCGTTCGCGGCAGGAATTCAACACAATCTAAATTCGATGTTTCGCGCATCATGTCGAATACTATTTTTGGCCACCTTATGAATCAGTTGGGCATGTTACGTTGGATTTCCAGTTTTATTTTCGTTCTAGCCTCTTCCGTTGCATTTGGGCAGACTGCAACCATACGTGGATTTGCGTATGACAAATCATCTGGTGAGCCGCTTATTTTCACCAATGTACTTTTAGAAGGCACACCGTATGGCGCATCTACTGATGTGAACGGTTATTACTCTATCAGTAAAATCCCTCCCGGTGATTATACCTTAGTGGTATCAACTCTTGGCTACGAAAAGGTAAGTGAAACAATAAACGTAAAGGCGGGGCAGGTCATCAATAAAAAATTATATACCTCTCCTCAGGCACAAGAGTTGACAACATTTGATGTTTCTGCGGAGCGTGAAGAGGCCAGAAACGATGTGAAAATGTCTGTTCAAAAAATCACACCCAAAGAAATTGATCAGCTGCCTAGTATAGGGGGTGAACCCGACATTGCACAATACATGCAAGTGTTGCCAGGTGTAGTTTTCACCGGAGACCAAGGAGGGCAGCTTTATATCAGAGGTGGATCACCAGTGCAAAACAAGGTAATGATGGATGGTATGATCATTTACAACCCATTTCACTCCATCGGTCTCTTTTCTGTTTTTGATACTGACATTATTCGAAATGCTGATATTTATACAGGCGGATTTGGTGCCCAATACGGTGGGCGTATTTCTTCGATCATGGACATCACGACCAAAGATGGTAACCAAAACGAATTCCAGGGCAATGTTTCGGTGAGCTCATTCGGAGCAAAATTGAATGCCGAAATCCCTTTGGTAAAGCCGAAAACCATCGGAGGAGCAAGCGTCACTTCTGTATTATCAGCAAAGCACAGTTATCTCGATCAAAGCTCAAAACTACTTTATAGCTACATCGATGAAGGCGGGCTTCCATTTACCTATACCGATTTATATGGCAAGGTTACTTTTAACGGTGAAAACGGAAGTAAAGCCAACCTTTTCGGACTTTATTATGATGATCAAGTTTCATATGGCGCCATTTCAGATTTAAATTGGAACAATGCCGGAGTTGGTGGAAACTTCATTCTCATTCCATCAGGAAGTCCGGTGTTGGTTGAAGGAAATTTCGCTTACTCATCTTACCAAATCAATCTACAAGAGGCCAATCTGCGCGACCGTACCAGCGCGATTAGCGGTTTTAATGGCGGACTTGGGTTTACATACTTTCTAGGAAATGACGAGGTTAAATACGGCATTGAAATCGTTGGATTTTCAACAGATTATTTTTTCACTAACGCAGCAAATCGGGTTATTCAGCAGCAGGAGAGTACTTCAGAAATTGCCGGGTATGTGCGCTATAAAAAGAAACTGGGGAAATTGGTTTTAGATCCAAGCCTTCGCCTGCATTACTACGCCTCTTTAAGCACTCCATCTTTGGAGCCTCGAATTGGTGCAAAGTATAACGTAACCGATAATTTTAGACTAAAAGCCGCTGCAGGAATTTACAGTCAAAACCTTATTGCGGCCAACAGTGACCGAGATGTTGTAAACCTCTTTAACGGATTCCTTTCCGGCCCGGATAATTTGCAGAAAACGTTAAAAGAAGAAGATGGTGAAACCAAAGACATCACACACTCCCTGCAAAAGGCCAATCACTTAATCGTAGGTACAGAAATAGATGTCACACGAAGAATCAATGTAAACATTGAAGCATATTACAAACGATTCTCGCAAATCACGAACTTGAACAGAAATAAAATTTTCGATGAAAACGAGACCTCACAACCTGAGCTTTTGCGTAAAGACTTCATCATCGAAACAGGAGATGCATACGGAGTTGACTTTGTCTTGAACTATGACCTGTCAAATATTGATTTATACGCTGTTTATTCGCTTGGTAAAGTAACCCGATGGGATGGTGTTCAGACTTATGCACCTGTTTTTGATCGCAGGCACAACGTGAACTTTGTTGGTTCCTATAAATTCGGAAAAAACAGGCTTTGGGAATTTGACGCGCGCTGGAACTTTGGCTCAGGTTTTCCTTTTACTCAAACACTTGGGTTTTATGAAAAATACGCTTTTCAGGGAGGCACCAACACCGATTTACTCAACACCAACGGAGAACTTGGGATTGTCTATGATGATTTGAATGGAGGGCGTTTACCCACCTATCATCGCCTTGACATGACCTTGAAAAGAAAGTTCGTATTATCCGTAAACTCCACACTGGAAGCCAATATTGGAGTTACCAATGCTTATAACCGTGAAAACATTTTCTACTTCGACCGAGTTAATTTTGAACGGGTTGATCAGCTGCCGCTGCTGCCCTCAGCCGGTATGAAAATGAACTTTTAAATCAAGTTTCGAGAATATTTTTAAACTTTTCCTACGCTCACCAAGGTGGAATCTTACCTTTGTTTCCCGTATTAATAAAGTTAAATACGGGTGTCAACAAAGTATATTTTCGTCACAGGAGGTGTAACCTCCTCGCTAGGTAAAGGAATCATTTCGGCCTCTCTGGCTAAGCTTCTTCAGGAAAGAGGCTATTCTGTTACCATCCAAAAACTCGATCCCTATATCAATGTAGATCCAGGTACGTTGAACCCATATGAACATGGAGAGTGTTTCGTTACCGATGACGGAGCAGAAACCGACCTTGATTTAGGCCACTATGAGCGCTTTTTAAACGTAAGTACCTCGCAGGCAAACAATGTGACAACGGGCCGCATTTATCAAACCGTAATCGATAAGGAACGCAGGGGCGACTACCTCGGCAAAACCGTTCAGATCATACCACACATTACAGACGAAATCAAGCATTGCGTCACTAAACTCGGAAACAAAGGCATCTATGATGTTGTGATCACCGAAATTGGTGGAACAGTGGGAGACATTGAATCGCTGCCTTACGTTGAGGCCGTTCGACAATTTAGGTATGAATATGGCCAAGAAAACGTGATGGTGATTCACCTCACTTTGGTTCCGTATTTAGCAGCTGCGGGTGAATTAAAAACAAAGCCAACACAGCATTCCGTAAAGACCCTTCAATCACTGGGTATTCAACCCGATGTGTTGGTTTGCAGAACTGAGCACCCCATTTCATCAGAACAGAAACGTAAAATTGCACTGTTTTGCAATATCAAAGATAACTATGTCATTGAGTCGCGTGATGCAGAAACCATTTATGATGTTCCACTCTTAATGAAAGACGAGCAACTCGATATAGTGGTGCTTGAGCGATTAGGAATGGATTTGGGAGAAGAACCCACGCTTGATAATTGGAAGCAATTTTTGAGTCGTTTCAAAAACCCGAAAAACAAAGTTAAAATTGGGTTGATCGGTAAATACATTGAACTCCAAGACGCTTATAAGTCGATCCAGGAAGCGCTTGTGCACGCTGGTGTTTCAAACGAAACAAGCGTTGAAGTAATTTCGGTGCATTCGGAAAACCTCAACAATGAAAACATTGCACAGCAACTTGATGGAATGCAAGCTTTGATTGTAGCACCGGGGTTCGGAAAACGCGGACTTGAAGGTAAGATCGTTGCCATCAACCATGCACGAATAAATAACATTCCATTTTTGGGCATTTGTTTGGGCATGCAATGCAGTGTAATTGAATTTGCGCGAAATGTTCTTCATTTAGAGGGTGCCAACAGTTCCGAAATGGACAGAAAGACGCCCCATGCCGTAATCGACATGATGGAAGAGCAAAAGGCCATAACCAATGTTGGCGGCACCATGAGGCTTGGGGCATACACTTGCACGATAAAGGAAGGATCTTTGGCTCATAAAATTTATGGGCGAACTGAAATTTCTGAACGCCACAGACATCGTTACGAATTCAACAACGAATTCCTTGATCGGTTTGAGAAGGCAGGTATGATGGCCACTGGAAGAAACCCATCAAGCGGATTGGTAGAAATTGTAGAAATTCCTGAGCATCCATTTTTTATTGGCGTGCAATTCCATCCCGAATATAAAAGCACTGTGGCCAATCCACATCCGTTGTTTGTTCATTTGATCAAAGCCTCCGTGCAAGAAAAGGTAACAATCGCGCAATAAAAGCATAATGCTTGAATTACTTCAAGAAATAGACCAATCGCTAACCTTGCTGGTCAATCATGCGAACAGTTCAAACGCTGACAGCATGATGGTTTTGTTTAGTCACAAACTCACATGGGCACCTCTTTATGCAGCATTATTATTCCTTTTTCAGAAAATATTCGGTTGGAAGCGAACGGCCTACATCTTATTGGCAATCATCATCAATGTGGTGCTAACAGATCAAATATCTGTGATGATGAAAGAATACTTTCTCCGACTTAGACCTTGCCACGAGGCGGGTTTTAAAGAAATGCTGCTATTAGCTGACGGTTGTGGCGGCAAATACGGATTTGTATCATCCCATGCGGCAAACACTATGGGATTGGCAGTTTTGGTGCTGATGATCCTTAAAAACAAATGGATGACCATTGGCATGATCTGCTTTGCACTGGTAAATGGCTATTCTCGAATTTATCTAGGAAAACACTACTTTTTTGACGTGGTTGGCGGGTTTGCACTGGGTGCTTTTCTGGGCCTTATTGTCTATTATGGTCTAAAATTCGCCATCAAAAAATTCAATCTTTGATGAACATCATCACTGCCATAGCTATTTTTATTGGCGGTGGGTTGGGCAGTCTCAGCCGATTTGGGATCAGCTTGTTCTTTCAAAACCAGAACATCGTTTCCCTGCCGTGGGCCACCTTAAGTTCAAATATTATTAGCACAACACTGCTAGGCATTGTAATGTTTAAGTATGCAAACAGCATCAACCCTGGTTTTTTGCTGTTGATCACCGTTGGGTTTTGTGGTGGCTTCAGCACTTTTTCAACCTTCAGTTTAGAAACCTTTCAACTCATTCGAAATGGGCAACATCTATGGGCAGCATTGAACATTGCCGCCAGTGTGGGTGCTTGCTTGATCATTCTTTACTTTTTAGAAAAATCAATATCATGAAACGGTACACCCTTTTAACCATCCTCGCCATATTTTTGATATCTGCTATTCAAGCTCAGGACAAGCCGAAACTTATTGTAGGAATTGTGGTGGATCAAATGCGGGCAGATTACATCTATCGCTATTGGGAGAAGTACAGTGATGAGGGGTTTAAAAAAATTATCGGTCAGGGATTTTTCTGTAAAAATGTCCATTTCAACTTTTCACCCACCTTCACAGCGCCCGGCCATGCAAGTGTTTACAGTGGAACATCGCCCATGGATCATGGAATCATCGCCAACAATTGGTTTGATAAAAAACTCGGTGAGAAGGTATATTGCACCTCAGACCCAAACGCTAAAAGCGTTGGTACCGAAACTGATGCTGGAAAAATGACCCCACATCGCATGCTTGCTCCAACCATTGGAGACGCCACGCGCATCTCCAATAATTTTAAAGGCAAAAGCATTGGGATTTCAATAAAAGATCGCGGAGCCATTCTGCCAGCAGGTCATTCAGCAAACGCTGCTTATTGGATGGATTATGCCAATGGAAAGTTTGTTACCAGCGATTATTATATGGATGAGTTACCTGCGTGGCTGAAGGCTTTCAACAAAGCAAAATACGCGGATGAATTGGCAGCAAATGGTTGGTCACCTTTGTTATCACTTGAAAAATATACTGAAAGCACCGTTGATGACACGCCTTATGAAAAAGTGTACAACAAAAACGGAAAACCCGTATTTCCATATGATGTTTCCGCCTTGATAAAAGAGAACGACTATTATTCATTTGCGCTTACTCCTCACGGAAATACCATCTTAAGAATGTTGGCTGAAAAAGTTCTGGTTGAAGAAGACTTGGGTGATGACCAATATACCGATCTGCTGGCCATTTCATTTTCGTCACCAGATATGATCGGTCATGCATTCGGCCCCCAATCCATAGAAGTTGAAGACACATACATACGGTTGGATCTTGAAATCGCAAAGCTTCTTCAAACGCTGGATGAACGCGTTGGAAAGGATAATTATGTTCTGTTTTTAACCGCAGACCATGCAGCAGCCGAAGTTCCAAAATACATGAAAGACCACAAAATGCCGATCAGTCTTTTTAACACAGAGGCGTACTTAGACGGGCTAAAAAATCATCTCAACACAAACTTGAATGCTGGAGAATGGGTCAGGAATTACAGCAACAGACAGCTATTTCTAAACCATGAATTAATTGCTGAACAGGAAGTATCACTGGAAGACATTTACCGAACAATAGAATCGTACACCCTTGATTTTGATGGTATCTCAGGTGTGTTAAATGCTAAAACAATGCAATATCCCCTACCCTCAAATAATTTCGCTCAACTCACATTAAACGGTTGGAATCAGCAACGTTCAGGAGACTTGGTGATTCAATTCTTACCGGGATGGATGGAGTATGGACATCAGGGCACAACACATGGTTCAACATACAGTTATGACACCCATGTGCCATTGATGTTTTATGGTAAAGGCGTTTATCAGGGCAGCACTTCAGATTATATCGACATCACGCAAATTGCTCCTACCATCAGCGTGCTTGGCTCGATGGCATTTCCTATGATGTCATCGCATCAGGTTATAACCAAAGTTTTAGAGGAAGATCAGAATCAATGGAAACGATAGCAACACTAATCCTGTTCAGCGAATACGGTTTGAATTAATTCAGTAGCTCGATAAGCAGGATCCTCTCGTATGAGTTGCTCCTCATCTGCTACCTTCACAAACAAGCCACTTAAAGCTCTGTTTGTAGTGTGCTCGCTCAGGGAATTGGTTTTGATTTCATCAAAAAGCAATCCGTTGATGCTTGCAGAGTTATAGGTATTGATCACCTTTTCATAAGACTCTTCTGCGCTAATGCCCGGTATGATTTCTTTACTTAATGATGTGCTAATTTTCGGTTGAAAGGCATCGAATAAATTAGAAAAAGTACTCTTCCGTAAATAGGAAGTTGCTGCGGTATCAGAGCCCTGTAAAATACCCCACGCGTCAACAACCGTCATATCAACAATTGCATCAACAAATATGGGCGCAGCCTCATCAGCAGCATCTTCGGCAGCACGATTAATCGCCAATACGGTTTGATCGACCAAACTTCCGAGCAATGGAATGGTTTGAACTTTATCATAAACGGGTTGGGCTTCCGCAGGTAGTAAAATCTTAATTAGTGCATCTTGATAGTACCCGTCTTCGGCCGAAACACGTTTTACCGCAGTGTCTGTTCCAACGATCAGTGCCTCTTTCAAACCTGCTGCCACTTGCGATTCCGAAAGGCCAAACTCCTCTGAAACCCCGAATAGCTCATCACAAGATGTGTAGATCAACACGCTGCTGACCAGCACTAAAAAAACGGTAAACTTTTTCATCCTTTCAAAATAATTTCAGTAAAGATATCACACAATTTGCTGAAAAACAGACTTTGCCTTTCTAATCATGCTTTCAGTTATATCAAGGTGCGTAACCAAACGTATCTTTCCCTTTCCAAAACCAACAGCCATTACGCGATGTTGCTTTAAGGAGTTCAACACTCTTTCCTGTTCATGACCATCGGCCAGGTCAGCCACCACAATGTTTGTTTCTACAGGATAGACGTTTTTCACCCATGTTGCCGCGCGCAGGCCTTCGGCCAATGACCTTGCCTTTTCATGGTCCTCTCTTAATCGATCAACATGATGATCCAAAGCATAAATACCAGCAGCGGCCAGAAAGCCCGCCTGGCGCATACCTCCTCCAAAAACTTTACGCACGCGTCTTCCTTTTTTGATAAACGCGCCATCTCCAATCAGTAACGAACCAACAGGGCATCCCAATCCCTTGCTAAGGCAAATCGATATTGAATCAAAGGTTTCACCAACCGACTCAGTAGATTCACCGGTGACGACTAGTGCATTGAACAAGCGTGCTCCATCCAAATGAAAAGGAATGCGCAAGTCCTTGCACACTGATGAAATCCGTTTTAAGGCATCATTTTTCCAAATCACCCCGCCTCCTTTGTTGCAGGTGTTTTCAGCACTTACCAACCGGGTGACCGGGTGATGAACATCATCAGGCCTAATGGCGTCTAAAACCATTTCTGCCGAAAACCGACCTTTATCACCATCCAACAATTTCACCGATGCGCCTGAATTAAACGCGATCCCACCGCCTTCATACTGATAAATATGAGCCAATTGGTCGCAAATTACTTCATCACCAGGGTTGGTGTGAACCTTTATCGCAATTTGATTGGTCATGGTGCCGGATGGACAAAATAGGGCCGCCTCTTTTCCAAACATTTCAGCAGCCTTCGCTTCTAGTTTATTGATGGTGGGATCATCACCAAAAACATCATCTCCCACTTCAGCATCATGCATTGCCTTCAACATCTCTGATGTTGGTTTTGTGACGGTATCACTTCTGAAATCTATCATTTCTCTTTTATTTTTCTGGCGATCAACAAACCATCTCTTATTGGCAGCAACACGTTTTCAAGCCGTGGATCGTTATGAATTTTATTCGCGTAATCATTGAGCGCTTTGGTATCTTCATCCATCTCATTTTGATTCATGGTTACTTTACCGCTCCACAACACATTATCTGCTATAATATAGCCTCCAACGGAAACCTTGTCAAACACCAAATCAAAATAATTTGAATAGTTTGATTTATCTGCATCAAGGTAAACGATATCGAAATATCCCTCGATTGTCGGTATTAATTGAAGTGCATTTCCGATATGCAACTTAATCTGATCGTTTCGTTCAGATCGTTCAAAAAATGATTCAATTTTGGGTTTTAACTCATCATTGATCTCAATAGTGTGAACGGTTCCGTTCTCATTTAAGCCCTCGGCCCAACAAAGCGCTGAATACCCTGTGTAAGTGCCCACTTCAAGCACATTGCCAGGCCTGATCATTTTGCTTAACATCGCTATAGCCCGGCCTTGAAGATGCCCAGCCAACATGCGCGGTTGAAGCACCTTTGAGTGTGTAAAGCGGTTTAACTCAGCTAAAAGCTCAGGCTCTTCACTGGTAAATCTTTCAGCATAAGCTTCAATTTCTTCGGGTAAAAAATCCATAATCTTCTTAATATATTCAATGTTTGATTTGGATGGGAAAGTACTTTTCTATCATGTAATGAGCAAGATCGTCAAGTTTTTTTTGATCAACTCTCTTGAAGTAAATTGTTGCATTTCCAAAAAATCTTACCCAACACTACTCAGTTCAAAATTAGCTATTGACACCACTCAGATCAGTAGAGAAAATTATCTCATTCGGTTCTTCAGGTGGGGATATAACTCAAAAAAGATAATTCAGCATCTACAAAGGTTTCTTGCGCCAGGGAGCTGAGTTCATCGGCTTTAATGGAGAAAACATCCTCTTTGATTTCTTCAAATGAATCGATGCGATCAAACTGCAAAAGTGATTTACCCATTGCCAGCATGAGGCTGACACGATTTTCCTGACCAAGTGCAATTTGTCCTATCATTTGTTTTTTAGCTGCATCAAGCATCCTCGAGGTCAATGGAGTTTCAGCCATAAGCATTAGCTCTTTCATCACCATTTTCTGCACCCGTTTATGAAAGCGCTTATCGGTGCCATAATAAACCTGAAAAATTCCACAATCAGCGTAGGGTGTATAATTGGATTCGATATAGTAACAATATCCGTAACGTTCTCTGATGTTCAAATTAAGTCGGCTGTTGAGGGCTGGTCCGCCCAACACATTGTTCATCAAAACCATTGCCCTTCTTTTATCGCTATCGTAGCCAATGGTCTTGCATCCGATCAGCGAATGCACCTGATGAACCTGTTCATTTTTTGCAAGATCAAACTGTTCTGAGGGTGGCAGCAAACGTTCACTCCCATTAGACCGGTGAAGGGGAATCGGCTCCAACACTTTCCTGGCAAATGATTCTAACCTACGCAAGCTGAGGTTGCCAACTACTACAAATACTATTTGGTCGGTAGTATAAAGCCTCTCTACAAAACGAATGATATCGTCTCGCTTAAAACCTTTAATCTGATCTTCCGACCCCAAAATTGACCTTCCCAACGAGCTGTTTGGAAACAGACGCTCTTCAAATTCATCCATGAGCATTTCATCCGGACTATCTCGATATGAGTTAAGCTCATCTAAAATGACGGTCTTCTCTTTTTGAATTTCTTTATCGGGAAACCTCGAAGAAAAGGTGATATCCACCAACAATTCGGCTGCTCTTTGAAAATGTTCTTTAAGCGAACTGGCATAAATACAGGTTTCTTCCTTGGTGGTATAAGCGTTTATTTCGCCTCCCACTGAATCTAATCGATTGAGTATATGAAACGCCCTTCTTCGCTTAGTTCCTTTAAACAGGCAATGCTCTATAAGGTGAGCCAAACCATTTTCATGTGTTGCTTCGTCTCTTGAACCGGCATTGATTATAAACCCGCAATGAACAGTCATAATGCTCTTGTCTTCAACATGAAGCACCCGCAAACCGTTAGTCAATCTTAGTATTTCAAACTCCATTAAGAGTTCAAAGTTAGTAAACCCCTCAATCGACCCTTTCAGTAGAGTTCAATAATGATACTTTTGGACGAACATCAATTATTTTGCTCAATGCAAAAACAAGCCTTAAACCTAATATTGATTACCGCATTTAGCATTATTGCGGGATCAGCTTCTGCTCAAGATAACTTGTCTGCAGCATTCAAAAAAAGCATTTACAATGCCGATAAACTTTTTGATGAAGGAAGATATTTAAAGGCGCGTGTCATTTACGATAGTTTATGGAATATGCGACCCAATGATGTTTACCTGCATTATAAGGTTGCTGCGTGCCTTGTTTACAAATCTGATTCACGAGAAAAAGCGTATGAATTACTCAAAGAAATTGAAGGTGAAGAGGGATATGACGATATTATTTTCTACATGGCACGCGCCAAACATTATAATTACGAGTTTGAAGAAGCCATTAAACTTTACAATCAATATGTAGATATACACAGGCCATCAGGAACCCGAAGGATAAACACGCTTCATTTCATTGGCAACTGTAGAAACGGCATCGAATTAATGAAACGCAGACTGGCCCTTAGCTTAGAAATTTTGGATCCCCCGAGCAATAATATTAACTCTGAATACAGCCCCGTGTTAAGCCATGACGGACAAAAACTTTATTACACCAACCGAGGGCCATCAAGCAAAGGAGAGTTGATGGATGAAAAATCGAAGAAATCGGATTTCGGCTCTTTTTACGAAGACATATTTGTGGCCAACAATGAAGGAAGCGAAGATGAACCGGTGTTTTCTGTTGGTAAAAGCCTTAGTGACAATATCAATGAAGCAGACCGCCATGAAGCACCATTAAGTATTTCCTATGACAATCAAATGTTATTTGTATATCTAAGCGGAGATAAAGAAGCAGAGGATATTTATGTGAGTTACAATGACAACGACACCGCCTGGACCAAGCCGCAAAAAATCAAAGGTATCAACACACCTCAGTGGGAGGGTCATGCATCATTAGCTCCAGACGGAAAAACGCTTTATTTTTCTTCAGACCGTCCGGGAGGATATGGTGGACGCGATATATACACTGCAACCATGAAAGAAGACAGCACCTTTGGGAATGTGCAAAACATGGGTTCCAAAATCAACACGCCATTTAATGAAGATGCTCCTTTCATTTTTTCAAATAGTTCTTCGCTATACTTTGCTTCTGAGGCACATGGCTCAATGGGTGGATATGATATTTGCTACATCAAATACGACAGCGCCACCAGCAAATGGCAAGACGCTGTGAACATGGGCTATCCGATCAATACCACTGATGATGACCTTTACTACAACATCTCTGAGGATGGCGATTGGGGCTACTTCAATTCAGCGCGCGCAAGTGGTGAAAACCTGCACGATATATACCGCATTCAACCAGGAACATTTGAACGGTTAAACGCGCTTATTTTATTGGTGGGAACCGTTTATATCGATGATGTTCCCGGGTCGGCTTTGGTGAAAATCATGGATGATAAAACGGGCGATGTGCTTGCCAAGTTAATTGCTGACAGCCTTTCGGGAGAGTTTGTTTATTCATTGTTGCCCGGGCGACAATATAAAATCAGCTTGCTGGTTGATGATTTCGCCCCAAAGGTTGAATATGTTGAAGTACCACCTCTTACTGAAGGTGTAACACGCATTGAACATCGCTTTGATTTTTACTCGATGGATTACCTGGCCAGAAGGGAAGACTCACTTAACCTGCAACAAGAGATCGACAACCGTGTAAAATTGAGTATTGCTGATGATGGCACCTGCACGATAGATCAAGATCGTGAAGAGCTAACCAAAGAGGAGATAGAGGCTGGTTGTTATTTCAGAGTGCAAGTGGGCGCCTACCGCAATCCGGGGAAATTCAAATATGAATTCCTGCGATCAGTTGGTGATGTAGAGATCAAAGGTTCACCCGATGGTATCACGCGGTATTTGATGGGCGATAAGTTTACCAAGCGATCAGAGGCGGAGAAGCTACGACAACAATGTGTGATGGCCGGACAATGGGATGCGTGGATCACCGTGAGGAGGTAAAACATCTGCAGCACGGTAGTTCACTTCGAATAGAAAATTGATTGACGGAGAAAAGAAAAAAATGAGCAAAGCAGCGCTTATAACTTATGGCCAGAAAGTGGTAAATTATAGCTTATCACTTTTAGCTAAATTTGATGACGGTGGATCCGCCTGGCGGCCGTACAGGCAGGAACGTGCGTTGAAAAGCCCCACGTTTCTTGGCCGAAAATCAAAATTTAGGTTCTAGCGTTTGACTTTATATGTCCCAAAAAGTATTAATAAGGGTCAACCATGATGCTGTCATCTGAAAATCAATCAAGTTTGTAAACGAAGCGTCCAAGAATCGTTGTCAAGTTCGTTCATTCAACAAATATCTACTTGGATTATTTCGTACATTGCCCCCAAGCTTAGCATATTATCAATTGTTTTATCGAAACACGTCCAGTGCACGGAATGCTAATAAAATGTACGACTGGTTACATTTTGAAGGATTAAAAAACGTGTATTGATTAATAATTGAACTTAGGGTTAATACATTGATCCTGACCTATGCTTGATTCAATACGGATGCGAAGTAAACTGATATTATCTATACTCATATTATGCACGCTCGATCAATCAGTTTTTGGGCAAATGCTACATTTTAAGCATCTTGATGTTCAAGAAGGTCTGCCTTCAAACAGAGTGTACTCTTTACACATAGATTCACTTGGCCTGATTTGGGTAGCCACAGGAAAAGGACTTGCGAGCTTTGATGGACGAAAATTCACCAAATACACCACTGAAAGTGGTCTCCCCTCCAACATATACTATGACTTTCTGGAGTACCCGAAAGGCGGGTTCTTTGCACTTGGAGAAAATGGCAAGACGATATATTTTAGAAGAGGGGAAATCAAAAATATTCCGAGCCACGATTCAATACACGACACAAAGGGAGGGTATTTCACTCATTTACATGTATTTAAAGATAAGGCTAGAGCTCGATTTACTCAAAAGCACTATGAGTTCACTCCAGATTCAACCATTCTTCTAACAAAAAATAGTGGTAATCATATGCATAATGAGGTCACTGGCATTTGTTCATTGGAGTTGAAGTCTGGAGAAACTTGGTTTTTTCACTTAGATCAAAAGAAAAAAACGATCACAGTAACAAATTCAAGTGTCTCTGAAAATGTTACTTACCTATCATCTAAACAAGACTTGGGCATTGACAAGTGTCCTATCCAAGTTAGTCTTGAAGAGGCTGTGTTTTTTCACGACAAAACACTTTATATCATAAACTTTAAACAAGGTAAAATAAAGGAGTTACAAAACTTCAACTCAAGAATTGAATGTGCTCGCATTGACCCTAATGGAAAGCTATGGATTGGAACCATTGGAGACGGGCTATGGTATAGTGAAGACCTTCAACAATGGCAAAGAAGATCACAAAAATTGAGTGTAACAGATATTGAATTCACGAATAAAGATGAATTGTGGATATCTACCCTGAGAAACGGCCTTTACTACTGTCCCTTAATAACACTGGAAACTATATTTAAAGGACAATACGAACAGGTTCACGTAGAAAAGGATGAGCTTTGCCTCGCCACAGGCCATCAATTTCTGATGTTTGATATAGCCTCAAGGGTTAGGTTGTATGAGTTCAGCACCGATGCAATTGCAATTTCTGCTCACTATGATCGATTTTCTAATCGGTGGCTACTAGGCGGAAATAACAGTAAATTATATGAAGTAGATAGCAATTTCTCAGTTACTACACACAGCTCACTTTCTAACCAATATTTTAGGGGGTTCTCAACCAATAAGCAATACACAATAGCGAGTCTGGGAGTTGGCTACTTACTCGGCAGACGAAGAAACATGTGGAATTTGGATTCGTTCGATCTAATTGGGGATGAGCGATACTCCGAAATTGTCTTAGATGAATTGACAAATCTTTATTATAGCGGATCAAAAGGTACTTTTCGCTACCTTATAAATTCCGGTGAAACAGAAAAGCTCACCGAAGCCAGGAGTGAAAAAATTCTCTTCACTGAAAATGGCAATATCATTCTAGGAACTAATAAATCAGGTATTCAAATTTTGAACTCTGATTTTAAACTGATAGCACACATAGATCGGGAGTCAGGGTTGTCTTCAAATCAAATATTTGATATTGCTTCTTATGACTCATGCCTTTATGTGATCCATGCTGACGGCATGTCTATAGTCAGAAATAATGGAGAAGCTTATGACATCCTCAACTATCCCGAATTAACGAGTATTATCGCTGATCTCTCCTACGTATCCATTTGGAAAAACTTTGTGATTCTCGGGAATCAACTGGAAGTTGTTAAGTTCCCTCTTTCATCACTCACAAGGCGGAAAAAACCGCAGTTTAAGATACGCTTATCAACGCGTAGCATTCCAGAGGTTAATATTATCAATAACCAACAAATTCCTTATGACAATCAAGGCATTGAAGCTGTCATCACATATGCCTCATTCGAATCACGCAAGGGATATCCAATGAGGTATAGAACGCGAAGCGATGATCCATGGACTGAGTTTTATGAAGAATTTACAATCAACAATATTCAACCTGGTTTTCATGATATGCAAATAGAGTATCAAGATCATTCAGGCAACTGGGCACCGATTATGCAGGGATCATTTGGTTTTGAGGTTATGAGCCCTTTTTGGACACGTGCCTGGTTCTTAATATTAGTGGGACTGGGCTGCATTTTTTTAATTATCGTTGGGGCTCGACAATTTTACATTTACAAGCTAATCAGTGTTGAAGCGGACTTAGAGCTAAAAAACCAATTGCGTGAACTACAACTAAGAGTTATAAAAGCCCAATTGAACCCTCACTTCATTTTTAATGTAATGACGTCTGCACAATATTATTTAGCTAGAAATGATGTTAAAAAGGCTCAGGCGTTTTTAGTTCGATTCAGTCGACTTGTAAGACGAATACTGGAACATTCTGAATATACAAATGTAACTGTCAAACAAGAGTTGGATATGATTGCAAATTATGTCTCAATTGAAAGTGAGCGCATTGGAGGTGAGCCTATATCTTTCCACGTATTTACGCATGATAATACACTGAATCGCGCATTGATTACCCCGAGCATTCTACAGCCGTTCATTGAAAACTCAATTTGGCATGGATTAAGATCCAAAAATGGAACCAGAACCATCATCATTCGTATAACCTCCGAGGACAAAGAGTTAATAATCTCTATAGAGGATAATGGTATAGGTAGAAAAGCAGCCAAAAGACTTAATGGTAAAAAGCGACACAAGTCTTTCGGCATGCGTCTTTCAAGTGATAGGATTAAACTTTTATCGTTAAGCAATAAAAGTCAGAAAATAGAAATTCAAGATTTAAGAAACCCTACAGGAACTGTTGTAATAATAAGATTTCCGCTTGTAATTGAAGATTTAAAGGATGACCGCATTAATATTAGATGATGAGTTCATGGCAGGAGAGTATCTGAGCGATTTGATTACCACTCACTGTCCCGAAATTAAAAAAGTGCTTTGCGAACAGTTTGCAAAAGACGCAATAGAAAAATTGAATCAGGAAAATATTGATTTACTCTTTCTTGATATTGAAATGCCAGACATGACAGGCTTCGAATTGATCGAAATAATAGGTTTAGAAAAGCTTCCTCCGGTAATATTTACATCTGCATTCGGTGAATACGCTTTGAGGGCTATTAAAGTTTCTGCCCTGGATTATCTACTTAAGCCAATTGATCCTGTCGAGCTTCTCAGTGCAATCGAAAAAGCTAAACATCGATCCCCTGAGGGTAAATCTGTTCAATTGTCAAATTTACTCACCATGACGAATGAAGGGGAAAATCACCGGTTGGTAATAGCAGATGGTAGTGATTATTTTTTAGTTGAACCAGATGAAATTGTCCGAATTGAAGGCAATGGAAGCTACAGCACTTTTGTTTTAGAGGATAACAGAAAAATCACCTCGAGCCGACCGCTCAATTTCTATTATAAAAAATTGCTGAATAAAGGATTTTTGCGCTCACATCAATCGCATGTTATTAATTTGAAATGGATAGATGTGTACAGCAAGGCTGATGGAGGGTTCCTACGTTTAAAAAACAAGGAGAGTTTACCGGTAAGTTCTCGGCTCAAAAAAAACGTTCAGAAGATACTGGGATTGGGATAGCAACTATTTGTTTAAAAACAAATCAAGATAATTACCAAAAAAAAACCGCTGCGAAATCGCAGCGGTTTTTCTGATAGCGAGGTTCAACCCTTATTCTATGATGAGTTTTTCAATGAATTCATCGTTGTTACCACTACCGGTTATTTTCAAAATATAGACTCCGGGGCTTAGGCCACTAACATCTATTCCATTTGATTTGGAGTATTTCTGAGTAAGAACCATCCTACCACTGATACTCGTGATCACTACCTTATGACCGCCAGGTATTCCAGAAATTTCTACGACATCTCTCGCAGGATTAGGGAATACAGCAATTTGGGTTTCTTCTTTTTGGCTTTGAACGTTACCATCACCCTTTTTTTCGAAACCGGGATTTACTTCGCCACCACCTTCAACGGTTACCTCGGAACCAGCGAAATTTTCCTCCAGGAAGGGAACAAAATCACAAATATCTCCATCCAGTAAACCATGTGGTGAGACGCTGATTTCTGCGTCAAGGTTAACCCCTGTAATATTTCCAGCATTCCGTTGCAGTAAAGCTAAAGAATATTGACCAGGCTGCAGAACTACGGTCGGAGAAGCAGTATTTGCAGGGTTCTGGAAGTTTGCTGATGTTGCCAAATGAGGCTGGGTTAATAGGAGCTGAATCGGGTTCCCTGAATCGTCCATCAGCCAAACTTCCCCCCAATTATCTGCGTTCAAACTGAGGTCAAAAGTCACTTCTACTTCCTCTGCGAAGTCTCCACAAAGGCAGAATCCATTCTGATAGATTATAGGAAGGTCGTGATTGTACCAGTTGATCACCCCACTTGTGCCGCTGTGATAATTGAGGTATTTTGATGTACCACCCGCCAAATCGTATGCAGCATCTGTAGGTATTACATAGCCCGGTTGGCCAATTACTCCAGTGGCTCCGGAAGGAAGCTGCGTAAGGATCCAGTCATCATCATGTTGATAGTTACTTATCAATGCGCCACTTACTTCATTATATCCCGTGCTCACGTTTAAGGTTTCAGGACAACCATCACCCGGTTCGCCAGAGCCGCCCGGATCGCACTTTCCTTCGGGTCCATCCATAACCACGGCAAGCGTAGGTGAAAATTCACACTTCATGACGCTTTCTCCTTCTTGAGTAGAAATGGTTCCATCGAGTGTAACACCCGTTACAGAGTGCTTATTTCTTTGAACCAGAGCCAATGAATACTGACCCGGTAGCAGGTTTATAGTCTGATTGACAGGGCTTGGAGGATTGGTGAAGTTAGAAGACACTTCTTGATGAATTTGTGACAGAAGCATCTGTAGAGGATTTCCACTTCCATCCATCAACCAAACTTCCGCCCAGTTATCGCAATGAACGTTTAAATCGAAGGTGACTGAAACAGGTTCTTCTCCCTCACCGCATACACAAAACGGGTTTTGGTAAACCCAGGGCAAATCATCCTTACACCAGTTATATTGACCATCGTTACTTGCGTGGAAATTCATCCACTTGGACGTAGATCCCGCCCAGTCATACACGTTGAGTTTTGGGAAAATATAACCCGGCTGCCCCAAAACTGCTGGCGACCCAGCTGGGTGCTGAGTTAATATCCAATCGTCATCCGGGTCTCCATCTCCAATAAGTTGGCTGGTTGACTGATCGTATCCTGTGCTTACATTTATTGATTGCACACACCCCTCTTGAGGATCATTTGCAAACCCTGTACCCGCTATTAATGCAGAACAGAGTCCAATAGTTAATACTAGTCTTGTCTTTCTCATAACATTTTAATTAATTGATTTTCATCAATTTTAGTCATCTTGTCAGGAATGCCCACTCCGTATTTCAAATGCGTGATGCTTCGTTTTAAATCCGCATTGTTTGTCTCTCCAACAGTGTTAGATCACTGTAATTACTGACTAACTCCATCGAAGTAAGAGCTCATACATCAAAAACGCTGTTGGACTGGGAAACAATAATTGTTGTTGCACGATTTCAAAGCTTGATAAAAACAGAATATAGTATGTCGCCAATTCAAAAAAATGTGAAGCCAAGGACTCTGCGTAGCGCATCAATCAGCCTTTATAACAGATGGGTGTGGCGTAGGTACATAATACTGGTGACGCTCTTGCAGTGATCATTTTTTTGAAAATATTTTTTCAAGTTCCAATGGCGCATACCTCATTAAGGGTTGCGCCACCTCGAAAAAATACAAAGTGGCGCATGTCACCATCATATTTCCGTAATTTATACAGCGCTTTGCACGGATAATTATTGCCCTTCGAAAAGGCATTCACCACCAAAATCACCCTATTCAGAAAGAAAATAGGGCAATTCAGAAAGTTTTTTTGACAATGCCGCAACGCACACTCACTTTTGCCCGAATAGTTTACACGAATGAAACAAACTACTTATCAATGCTTTAATTATTTTGGTCGGGTGAATGAAATAAAACATACCGAATAACAGGATTGTTCCAGTTAAATATGGAAGGGTTACGGTTATTGGGAGTTGCACACCATTTAAAAAATGCAATACGATTTAATATGTTGAAGATAATAAAGTATTCAGAACTCCAAGACAGACAACCTCAACATCATCAAATGAATGGTTTGGACTTGGTAATCATTCGCTACGATGAAAACGTTTCTGTGCTTTACGGCAGATGCCTCCACCGAGGGGCTTTAATGGCAGACGGCTTTGTAGAGGGCGACAACCTTATTTGTGGTCTGCATGGATGGGATTACCGCATAGACACGGGGGTTTCAGAATATAATGACAAGGAAGTCTTGCACAAATTTAAAGCGGAGGTAAAAGACGGTTTTGTATGGATGGATGAGCAGGAAATTAATGACTTTTTAAAAGAACATCCGCAGCCTTTCGACCGGAACCAATACTTGGGTCAGTATGCCGATACGCACCCCGAAGAAACAGAACCGTATACGGGATACATTAAATCCTTGGCTCAAAACGGCTTGAAAAAATACGGACATCACGGTCCTTCGGCTTCCATGGGCGTAGATAGAAACTTGCTTCCCAAGTGGGAAAACATTCAATTTTTACCTGCACAATTGGCTAAAAGGCCGCTATTGGATGAGGATGATGTGAAGACCAAAGTAGTAATTGGCTCCAACGCTAAAAAACCATTGGAGTTGAACATCCCCTTATTTGTCTCGGATATGAGTTTTGGAGCATTATCCAAAGATGCGAAGATTGCCCTTTCAAAAGGAGCGGAAATGGCTGGTACCGGCATTTGCAGTGGCGAAGGCGGCATGCTGCCAGAAGAACAAGCCAACAACTCACGCTATTTTTATGAATTGGCTTCAGGAAAATTTGGTTTTAGCTGGGAGAAGGTAAAGAAAGCTCAGGCGTTTCATTTCAAAGGCGGACAAGGAGCTAAAACAGGCACAGGAGGGCACTTACCAGGCAATAAGGTAACCAAAGAAATAGCCGAAGTGCGCGGCTTAAAGGTAGGTGAAAACGCCATTTCACCTGCGGCATTTCCAGATTTATTTACTCCCGAAGATTTTAAGGCGTTTGCGGAGGAAGTCAGGGAAAAAACGGGTGGAATTCCCATAGGCTTTAAGATAGCAGCCAGCCATATTGAAGCAGATATCGACTTTGCTTTGAAGGTTGGAGTGGACTATATCATTTTAGACGGACGTGGCGGTGGAACAGGTTCTGCGCCCACCATATTGAGAGACAATATTAATGTTCCTACCATTCCTGCTCTTGCAAGAGCCAGGAGACATCTCGATAAGGTAGGTAGAGAAGACGTCACACTTGTTATCACAGGCGGCCTGCGCGTGCCAGAAGATTTTGCGAAAGCGATGATGCTCGGGGCTGATGCCATTGCCGTTTCCAATGCCGCCTTGCAGGCTATAGGTTGTTTGGGAATGCGGGCTTGCGGCTCTAACAACTGCCCCGTAGGTATCGCTACGCAAAAAGAGAATTTGCGGAGTAGGTTGATTATCGATGCCTCGGCACAACAACTCGCCAACTTCTTCAACGCCTCCGCAGATTTAATGAAGGTCATT
>JBBDRU010000088.1:35050-45612 GCA_040905305.1 Salibacteraceae bacterium
AAGGTCATTGCCAGAAGTTGTGGCTACGATGATGTCCGTAAATTTAATTTTCACGACTTATCCACGCTAGATTATCAGATGCACCAATTAACAGAAATACATTATGCAGGAATACACCAAAACTGACCAACAGCTGCACCTGCTTAGTCAGCTTATTGCCAAGGCAAACCGAACTTTCGTTCCAAAAAAAGAAGATGATAGTCACACCAACCTCTTTTTTGACCATTTAGGCAACCGTATCACGGGTCGCTGGATAAAAGCGAAAGACACAAAGGTGCTTTTTACATTCAATATTGACACGCAAACGGTAGAAGTGATAAATGATAAAGGACAATGTATTGCTAGTGTCGAGACGATATCAAAGCACATCGCGAAAATTGAGCAAGAAATTGAAGAAGTATTGCCCAGTATAGGCTTAAACCCCAAAGGATTTAGCGAAGCACTGCATTTTGAGATTCCAGAATATGAACTTGCGAAAAACCCTATTGCTAAAATTGCCCCTGAGGGCTTATCGCAATGGAAGCATTTTCGGAAATTGGCGAATAATGCTTGTTTTCAAGTCTTGGGATTAACGCAAACTTGGGAAGAAATTCGCATTTGGCCGCATCATTTTGACACAGGCATTTATATAGTTCCCACCAAAAAATTAGGGATTGGTTTTGGTCTTGCCATGGAAGATGGCATGGCTGGAGCTCCTTATTTTTATTTGTCTGGTTACCCGCTTCAAGGTGAAATTATTTATAAAAATTTACCGCAGTCTGAGGATTGGGAGTGGAAAACAGGTGACGATTGGAAGGGGGCAACATTAAAGCTTGATATGCTTCAAAAGCAAGACGTGACAGAGCAATTGAAGCGTGTGGATCAATATATTATTGAAAATGTAAAATGGTTCCTAGGCTATGAAAATTAAGCCACTTTGGATTTTGGCAATAATTCTCTTGCCCATTTTGAGCTATGCACAAGAAGAGAAATTTGAGCATCATTGCTTTTTCGAACACAAATCACTTACTGTTGGGGTCGCTGCTCCCTATTCGTTGGATCTTAACACGGTGGGCCTTAATTTGAGAATGTACCATAACATCAATGAACACATTTGTTTTGGTCCGGAGTTCTCCATCTTCAAAAGGGGCGAGGTTGAAATTGTAGATTTCGACTTTGTAGTGCACTATATTTTCGAAACTCCCTTGGTGGGCATATATCCTGTGCTGGGAGTAAACTACACCATAGAACAAGAAATGCACCCGCTCGAAAAAGAAACTCGCGCAGAAACGGGGTTGGTTTATGGCATAGGGATGCACAGAAATGTAAAATCTTTCACTGTTTTCGCAGAGTATTCACGGGTCGAATGGGGGATAGCCGACCAGTTTATAACCCTAGGCTTAATGTACAATATTAAATAAGCAACACATGGAATTAACCCTCGACTTTTGGTACTTATTTCCCATCTCCATTGTCATCGCCACTTTGGCCATGTCATCAGGAATTGGTGGCGCAGTTTTTTTCTCGCCTCTATTTATGCTAGCACTGAAGTTGGAGCCTAAGATTGCCATTGGAGCTGCTTTAGCTACTGAATTATTTGGATTTAGTAGTGGGCTCGTTGCTTATTACAAAGCGAAACTGATTGACTTTAAGTTGGCTAAGAACTTATTGATCTTTTCGGTTCCGGCAGCGATCATTGGGAGTTACTATGCAGATTTAGTGCCTCCGGTTATTTTAAAAACCATTTTCGCAATAGGCTTGCTATTTATTGGTTTTCAATTATTTAACGCATGGCGAAAAGAAGAGCGAGAAAAGCACGAAACCGAACACCATAAAGAATTTGAACAGAATTACGAATCGGAACTCGTAGATGCTACAGGTAAATCCTTTAAATATACGGTCTGCAATAAAAACATGGGACGTTCTTTTGCGGCCATTGGTGGAGCTTTTGTCGGGATGATTTCAGTAGGTTTAGCAGAATTACAAGAATACCACCTAGTAGCGCGTTGTAAAGTGCCAACCCCTGTAGCGGTGGGAACCTCTATTTTTGTGGTCGTTATAACGGTTTTGGTGGCATCAGTAGGGCATTTTTATGAGTTTTTTAGTGAAGGTGGCGAGGTACTTAATGAGGTAATGAATGTTATTATTTACACCATTCCAGGAGTAATCATTGGAGGTCAAATAGGCTCAAAACTACAAAAAACCTTACCTGAAGATAAAATGAAAGTGAGTATTTCTATCCTTTTTGTTTTAATCGGAATTTTTATGCTTTATACTTTAATAAATTAAAAAGATGAAACTGAAAAATATATTACTCATACTACTCGTCATCATCGCTATTGTAATGATTGGCCTAAGTTTTAAAGCAGGCATATTGCCTCCGGGATTGACCGGATTAGGATTTATTATTATTGCCTACTTCCTAAAAAGTAACGATAAATAAAACCCACAATATATTCACCGAATGAACATCAATCACAACAATGGCAACTGAAAACATTAAATGGCACAAAGTCCTCGAAGATAAAAACGATCTCGAGGAGGGAAGGGTAATGACCGTAATTGCAGGACATAAGGAGTTGTGTCTTTCCCATTTTAAAGGAAAATTTACTGCCTTAGATAATAAATGTCCGCACCAAGGCGGGCCTTTGGGCGAAGGCTCCATAGAAAATGGTTTGCTTCGTTGCCCATGGCACGGATGGGATTTTTGTCCGCACGGTGGAAGTTCTGGCGATTTTGATGATGGGTTGGAAACCTTTAAAATCAAAATTGAAAGTGACGCTATTTTTGTGGGTTTAGAAGAAGAACCTGCTCACGAGGAAACAGTTACGGATGTCATGGTTGAAACCATGATCAATTGGGGCGTGAATCGGGTCTTCGGTATGGTAGGTCACTCTAACCTCGGATTGGCAGATGCTTTCAGAAGACAAGAAGAAAAAGGCAATTTGAAATTTATTGCCATCCGCCATGAGGGAACCGCTTCTTTTGCGGCTTCTGCTTACGGAAAACTGACCGGAAAACCAGCAGCTTGCTTTGCTATTGCAGGTCCGGGCAGTACTAATATGTTCACAGGCCTTTGGGATGCTAAGGTTGATCGTGCGCCTATTCTCGCGCTTACCGGGCAAGTTGCCACACAAGTAGTCGGTACGGGAAATTTTCAGGAAGTGGATTTGGTGAGGGCATTTCAAAGTGTGGCTGAGTTTAATCAACGCGTAGAACATCAAAGCCAGCATGCTGAATTGATGGTATTGGCGATTAAACATGCCATTTTAAAAAGAGATGCTTCCCACCTCACTTTTCCCGACCAAGTGCAGGTGTTGCCCTCCAATGGCGAAAAGCCACAAACGCCCGAAGGCAGAATCACGGCATTGAATGTAGCTCCACCCGAAGAGCAACTGACGGCTGCCATCGATAAAATTAAAGAAGCCGAAAAACCCGCCATCATCGTTGGACATGGAGCCCGTTTTCACATGGATACCATCATCCAACTGGCAGAAAAGCTCCACTGCCCTGTACTGACAACCTTTAAAGGCAAAGGATTAATATCAGATACGCATCCGTTGGGATGTGGCGTTCTAGGGAGAAGTGGGACGCCCATTGCTTCTTATTTTATGAATGAGGCAGATTTACTTATCGTTATTGGTGCATCCTTCTCAAACCATACGGGCATTTCGCCAAAAAAACCTATTATTCAAATTGATTTTGATCCCATGGCGATCGCGAAGTTTCATAAAATAGATGTAGCTGTTTATGGAGAAATTTCCAGAACCATGAAGCTCATCCATCAGTCAGGCGAAGCGCTCGAAAAAAATAAGATTCATCAAACAGAAGAGATAGCTGCACGGTGGAAAATTTGGCGAGAAGAAAAGCAAGTTCGATTGGGTACAGACTTAGGAAAAGGTGTCAGTTCAATCGCTGTTTTTGATACGCTCACAAAATTAGCCCCTGATAATGCCGTGATGTGTGTGGATGTTGGGAACAATGCCTATTCCTTTGGTCGGTACTTTGAATCGAAAAACCAAAGTTTTTTAATGTCGGGCTACTTAGGTTCAATCGGTTTCGCATTGCCTGCTGCCATGGGTGCATGGGCTGCCGTGGGCAATGAACATCCCATCATAGGCGTAGCTGGTGATGGTGGTTTATGCCAATATTTAGCAGAATTTACGACCTTGGTGAAGTACGATATGCCCATCAAGATCATTGTGCTCAACAATAACGAATTGGGAAAAATTACGAAAGAGCAACGAGCTGGTGGTTGGGATAAATGGGCAACAGACTTGGTAAATCCAGACTTTGCAGCTTATGCAGAAAGTTGTGGGGGATTAGGTATTCAGGTTACAAAAAAAGAACAATTGGAATACGCTATGAAACAACTGTTTACGTACAAAGGTCCTGGACTTTTAGAAGTTAAAACAGACGTAGGTTTGATATAAAAACGGTGTGCAACATTGGTAACTGATGCGCAACTCTGTTTTTTGTCCTAAAACAGATCCCAAACGAACTCTGGCAGATGCCGTCAGAATTAGTTGTTCCTTTGTAGGTATTCCATTATTTAACTACAACCAAATAGCCCGATGGTCGCTGATGAGTGAGTGCTATTCACACCAAAGCCCTTGATCGACTTCTAATCACACAACTTTTGGTTGCCAAGTCTATAGAACGACAAGCCGACACGCGATTTAACCGCTCGTGACCCTTTTTCAACTCGCCAAGCAGTGCGCTTCAAGTTGTGACTGCTGTCGTTTAGTTTTATTTTTTTGCCATCAGCTTCCCAGGTTCCTTCGGCATACACAGGGTTTTCACGATCTGATTTATCAATGTAGTTGAAGCTATGGTCTTCATTCAACACAAGTTGAACTGTGACTTCAGAGGTTTTGCACACGCCATACGTTCCCGAAACTTTTGTTTCAGGAGCTGGGGTGAACGCATACAAGGTCGTCAATACAAATGCAGCAGCTATAATGGTTTTCTGTTTCATGGAGGTTTGTTTTAGAAGCAATATTTATTCTCATCGATAAGTTTCTGAGCCACTGACCTGCGCATATCTTTTACATTCATCGCAGGGGCTTTTGTAAATCGTTTGGTTCCCATCATCATCATTCTTAACTCATCACCTTCTGCAAAACTCATGAGTGCCTCATCTGCATTGCGATGAACACGCTGCGCTGCGTCATGCACAAAGAGCTTTGCCATATTGATGAATTCTTCCTGCCCATCTTCACCATTCTTAATCGCTCCTTTGTGAGCACGCAATACGATTGACTCAGCAACATAAGTATCTATAGCCATGTCTGCTATGTTCATCAATATTTCTTGCTCCTTTGAAAGTTCCATCATCAATTTTTGAGCAGCCGACCCAGCAACCATCAAAATGGATTTCTTGAATCCCTCTATGAGCTTGTATTCTGCTGCAAAAAGCCCGTCATCCTCACTGTCGAAATCGGGAATGGCCAAAAGCTCGTCTTGCACCGCTTTTGCAGCGCCCATCAAATCGAGTTCGCCTTTCATGGCTTTCTTAAGAATCATATCCACCGTGAGCATTCGGTTGATCTCGTTGGTTCCTTCAAAAATTCGGTTGATGCGGCTGTCACGATAAGCCTTTTCCACACGCGTCTCAGCAGAGTAACCCATTCCACCATGAATTTGCACCCCTTCATCAGTGACATAATCCAACACTTCAGAACCGAACACTTTCATCATGGCACACTCGGCAGCGTATTCTTCAATACCCTTAAGCGTTGCTTCTGCCTTGTCCATTCCTTCTTCTGCCAGTCCATCAATTCGATCTTGAATGTTTTGGCTGATGCGATAAACAGCACTCTCAAGCGCATAGGTTCGAATAGCCATCTCGCCAATTTTATATTTCATGGCTCCATATTTTGCGATTGACCTCCCAAATTGCTGGCGCTCATTGGCATATTTCACGCTTATGCTTACCACATCTTTGGCAGCACCAAGTGTTGCTGCTGCTAATTTTATACGCCCAACATTCAAAATATTTAAGGCTATTTTAAAACCATTTTCGCGATCGCTCAGTTGATTGTCTTTTGGAATCTTCACGTCATTAAAAAACACTTGACGCGTTGACGACCCTTTGATGCCCATTTTTTTCTCTTCAGGATTTAGTGACAATCCTTCTACGCCCTTATCTACTATAAAAGAACTCAACGTTTTGTCATCATCAATTTTCGCAAACACAGTAAAAACATCAGCAAAACCACCATTGGTGATCCACATTTTTTGACCGTTTATTTTCCATTGATCACCATCTAAAACTGCATTGGTTTTTGCTGAATTAGCATCAGACCCAGACCCTGGCTCGGTTAAGCAATAACACCCAAGCCATTCACCTGTGGCCAATTTTGGAATGTATTTATCTTTTTGCCCATCAGTGCCATAATACAAAATTGGTAAAGTACCTATGCCGGTGTGCGCAGAAATAGCTACGCTAAACGAGTGACCTCCGCCAACGGCCTCAGCTGCGAGCATGGAAGCTTTAAAATCCATTCCCATCCCCCCATATTTCTCTGGGATAGAAATTGCCAAAATGCCTAATTCACCCGCTTTCCTGAGCAGTTGAGGCATAAGCTCAGGGTCTTCCATAGCATCGAGTTTATCAACATTTGGAATCACCTCTTGTGCCAAAAAATCACGACAGGTCTGCGCGATCATTCTTTCTTCCTCGCTCCATTCTTCAGGGGTAAATATTTCCTCTGGTTTTGTTTGACGGATAAGAAACTCGCCTCCTTTAATTGCTTTCATATTTTCATTTTTTTACTCAAAAGTCTATCAGGTTTTAAATGAACTCTTCATCGACTGATTTGCTTTTGAATTTAATTTATCTCTTTAATTATTTTAACTCCGTTCTCACATCATTTCAATAACACCAGCCGCTCCTTGTCCGGTTCCCACACACATGGTAACCACACCATATTTTTCATTTCTGCTTTTTAACGCATGCATCATCTGCACGGTGAGTTTTGCGCCCGTGCAACCAAGCGGATGACCAATCGCAATTGCTCCCCCATTTATATTCACGATATCAGGATTCAGACCGGTTTCGCGAATCACTGCTACCGATTGTGAAGCAAAGGCTTCATTTAGCTCGACCAAATCAATATCGCTTTGCTTCAAGCCTGCTTGCTTGAGCGCCATTGGAATGGCTTCAACCGGTCCAATGCCCATGATTCTTGGTGGCACACCCGCAACAGAGTATGCTCGAAGCCGCGCAATCGGTTCTACACCAAGCTCTTTGAGCATCTTTTCTGAAACGACCATTACAAAAGCAGCGCCATCGCTCGTTTGAGAAGCATTGCCGGCAGTAACAGTTCCCTTTGCATCAAACACAGGTCTAAGACGAGACAGTGCATCAATGTTGGTGTCGGGTCGCGGCCCTTCATCGGTGTCGAAGGTATATTTTCTGGATTCCCGTTTGTTATCTTGAACAAAGATCTCCTCCACTTCCAAAGGAGCAATTTCATCCTTAAACGCACCGGCTTTAATCGCACGGATGGCTTTCATGTGCGACTGATATCCAAATTCATCCTGATCTTCTCTGCTCACCTTATACTCTTTAGCTACAGCCTCAGCAGTCAAGCCCATTCCCCAGTAATAATCATGATGTGCTTTGGCAACTTTGGCATTTGGAACAATCCGCCACCCACCAAAAGGAATCGGGCTCATGGTTTCCACACCACCTGCAATGATGCAGTCAGCCAATCCTGCATGAATCTTAGCAGATGCAATCGCGATGGTTTCAAGGCCCGAAGAACAATAACGATTTACGGTCATGCCTGGCACTTTGTCGGTATTCAAGCTCATCAATGATATCATCCTGCCGATGTTGAGGCCTTGCTCTGCTTCGGGGGTTGCATTGCCTACAATGACGTCATCAATTTTTTCTTTGTCCAGGTTTGGCACTCCTTCAAGCATTGCTTGAATAACGTGTGCAGCCAGATCATCAGGACGCGTGAAACGAAGCTTTCCTTTAGGCGCTTTTCCCACCGCTGATCTTTTTCCTGCTATAATGTATGCGTTCATAATTTTCTAAAATTTTTGTGTTCTTAATTTCTCAACACTTTTCCAGTTTTTACCATGCTTTGCAACCGCTCCAGTGTCTTTTGAGTGGAGCATAATTCCAGAAATGCTTTTCGTTCCATGTCAAGCAAATAGCTTTCGGACACTTCTTGAGGATAGCTTAAGTCACCTCCACTCATCACCCAGCCTAGTTTTTCGCTGATCAAGCGATCGTGTTCGCTCATGTAATTACCTGCTGCCATAGTTTCTGCACCAACATAAACCAAACCTAACCCCTCGTTGCCAAGCACTTTAATATCGCTACGTTCTTTGGGTTGTGTGTATCCTTTTTCAACCATTGCCATGGCTGCATTTTTTGCAATAGTGAGTTGAAGAGTGCGATTCATGACCACTTCATCAACTCCCTCGCGTAGGTAACCCAATTTAAACGCTTCTTTGGCTGATGTAGCTACTTTGGCCTGAGCAATAGTCATCAATCGATGTCTAAATTGATTGTTTCGGATATCGCCATCACGAAGTTCATCTGCAAGGCGAAGGGCAAATTCTTTCGTACCGCCTCCACCCGGGATAACTCCAACTCCAAACTCAACCAACCCCATGTATAATTCAGCATGAGCAACTACCTTATCTGCGTGCAGACAAAGTTCGCAACCACCACCTAAGGTTAGCTGATGTGGTGCCGCAATAACGGGAATGGAAGAATAGCGGACTCGCATCATGGTTTGCTGAAATTGTTTCACAGCAAAATTGAGTTCATCCATTTCCTGCTCGGCCGCCATCATGAATATGAGACCTACATTGGCACCAGCGCTAAAGTTTCCACCTTCGTTATAAACGACTAACGCTTCATATTCGGCTTCTGCTAAATCAATAGCCTTGTTCAACCCTGCGAGCACTTCGCCTCCAATGGTGTTCATTTTTGTATGGAACTCAATATTCAACACACCATCTCCCAAATCGGTAATTGTTGTGCCCGCATTTTGCCAAACGATGCCTTTCGACTTTGCAACCGACAAACTAACCGTTCCTTCTTGGCCAGGTATGTCCTCATAACTCGCTGACAGATGATTCCAAAACTGTTGTTTGCCTTCGTGGATTCTATAAAAAGAAGCAGCACCACTTTTGGCCATTTCATCAATCCACGCAGCATACTTGACACCATCCTCTTTCAGCGCTTTTAAGCCTTCTTGAAAACCGATAGCATCCCAGGTTTCGAATGGCCCCATCTCGTATCCGAACCCTGCTTTTAGGGCATCATCAAGGCGGTAAACTTCATCGCTTATTTCCGGTACTCGATTACTGACGTATGCCATGATGCTCAAAAAGTGGTCACGGTAAAACTTCCCAGCTTTATCTTGAGCATTGAAAAGCGTCTTGATGCGTTTTGGCAGATTATCTTCTGCCTTCGCCATTTCCAAGGACTGAAATTTTGGCTTCGAACGAGGCACATAATCCATTTTTTCAAGATCGAGCGTCAGAATTTCTGATTTCCCTTTTTCGTCCTTAATTTTTTTGAAGAAACCTTTTTTGGTTTTGCTCCCCAACATATCGTTGTCCACCATGTGTTGGATGTAATCAGGAATTTCAAACAAATGCTTCATTTCGTCATCAGGCACATTGTCTTTGAGCCCGTTAGCTACATGCACCAGGGTATCTAATCCAACTACATCAGTAGTGCGAAAAGTGGCGGATTTAGGTCTGCCGATTACAGGACCTGTGAGCTTATCGATTTCGTCAACGGTGAGGCCGTTTTCTTTAACGTAATGAAACATCCACATAATGCTAAAAACCCCAACCCGGTTGGCAATAAATGCAGGGGTATCCTTGCAAAGGACCGTAGTTTTTCCTAAAAAGCGTTTGCCATAGTCCATCAGAAAATCAAGCACTTGTTCACCCGTATCAGGGCCGGGAATAATTTCTAATAACATCAAGTATCGTGGAGGATTGAAAAAGTGAGTTCCACAGAAATGCTTTTTAAAATCGTCACTCCTGTCTTTGTTCATCAACTGAATGGGAATTCCAGATGTGTTTGATGAGATTATAGTACCTGGCTTTCTGTGTTTTTCTACTTTTTCAAACAGTTGTTGTTTGATATCAAGTCGCTCGATGATCACCTCCATCACCCAATCGCAATCAGCAATTCCTGGCAAATCATCATCAAAATTTCCCGTTTCGATCAGCTTCACAGCAGATTTGTCATAAATTGGGGAAGGATTGCTTTTGATCGCAGATTGCAAGCTGTCGTTTACAATGCGGTTCCTAACAGTTTTAGAATCGATAGTAAGCCCTTTGGCTTTTTCTTTGTCGTTTAGCTCTTTTGGAACAATGTCGAGCAGCAAAACCTGCACACCTATATTAGCAAAATGACAGGCGATGCGAGAGCCCATTATTCCTGAGCCCAAAACAGCAACTTTATTAATTCTTCTTTTTGTCATGCTTCTTTAATTGTATGTTGTTCAATGGTATCGATCACTTCTTTGAAATGTTTCAATTTGGTAGGACTGATTTGGTTCAGTATTTTCTCGTTGAATTCTACGACCGTTCGT
>JBBDRU010000089.1:0-8545 GCA_040905305.1 Salibacteraceae bacterium
TAGTAGATTCAACCAATATACATACCAATAATTTAATTAGCCAATCTGACATAGATCCTTGGACAATTGTGTCAGCTGATTATCAGCAATTAGGCCGAGGTCAGCGCGGAAAATCCTGGATTTCCGAGCCATTTCAGAACTTGACTTTTTCCGTGGCCTTTCAACCGCTCATTTCCGTGGTTAAGCAGTTTGATGTATCAATGAATGTCATGATTAGTTTGATGGAGGTTTTGGAGTCCTATGGCCTGAACCCTCAATTGAAATGGCCAAATGATGTAATGGTTAATGGACGTAAAATTGCTGGAATTTTAATAGAAAACCAGGTTAGATCGTCAAGAATAGATTGGAGTATTGTAGGTATTGGCCTTAATGTAAATCAGGTTGAGTTTCCTAAATTTAATTGGAGTGCTACTTCGATTAAGAACGAATCGAGTATGCATAATGAACTTAACCGAGATCGAATCTTACTGAATATTGTCGATAAAATGAAAGACAATTGGAGCTTAATACAAAATGATGCTTCATTTTTTCATAATCGTTTAAATCAGATGCTTTTTTATAGGGAAAAAGAGGTGTGTTTTGTGAAAAGTGGCGAGGAGTTCAAAGGCATCATCAAACGAATTGATCGAGATGGAAGACTTGTTTTGCACGTAGATGGGCAAGAACTACCCCAGGTAAATGGAGAGATTCAATTTAAGCAAAGTGCTTTTTAATCGCTTCACCTAGAGCGTTTAAGAAATTGGTAAGAGGGGTTTTCAGCATCATAGACATAAAACTATTAACGTCTGCATCAAAGTTTGCACTTAACTCTGTTGAGGTTTGATCATTCTGCGCGAAATGAACAATCAATTTAAATGCGAAAGGCTTGTCTGAATCAGAACGAAAGACGACTTTTTCTTCGGAAGAATCTTCAACTTTTAAGTGTATTTCTGCTAGTCCTTTGATTTTAAATGAACATCCGTTTTCCTTTTCCTTCCAGTTTTCTATACGATCTTCGGGTAGGATAAGTTTGAGGTTAGAAGGATTGCCCAAAAATTCCGCCAGTGCAGAAGCTGTTGCACTTATTGAATAACTGTCGCTTTTAAAAGTAACCAAATCAAGATGTTATTTTAGGGTTCCACTCGGCTGGATTCTCTCGCCATTCGTTGAGTGACTCCAAATCATCTTGTTTGATGAAATTTGTTTCAATTGCTTTTTCTAAAACAGCTTTGTAGTCCGTTAGTGTTACTAAAGGACATTTGTGTTCGAGAAAGTTTTTTCGAGCCAATTCAAACCCATAAGAGAATATTGCAATCATTCCTTTTACAGTGCAACCGGCTTCGCGCAGTGCATCTACGGCTAAGAGGCTTGAGTTTCCGGTGGAAACCAAATCTTCAATAACGATTACCGATTGACCTGATTCGATTACACCCTCAATTTGACTTTTTGTGCCGTGTTTTTTTGGTTGCGGTCTTACATATACCAATGGCACACCTAGTTCCTGCGCTACAAGTGCAGCTTGAGCAATACCACCTGTTGCTACACCCGCTATCAAATCTGGTCTGCCAAAATTCTCATCAATTGTTTTTACTATCTCCTGACGAATAAAAGTTCGGATTCGGGGGTATGAAAGTGTTTTTCTATTGTCGCAATAAATGGGCGATTTCCATCCAGACGCCCAAGTAAATGGTTCCTCTGGTTTTAGGGAAACAGCTTTGGTTTGAAGCAAAAACTCTGCTACTTTGTGCGCTGAATTGAAACTATAATTCATGACTCAAAAATATAAGTTTTTTATCAAGGATAAAGCCATTACATTTCGTCAAGCAGCAGAATCTGAGAAAACAAAACAATCTGATGAAGATTATTGGATTAATATATTACTTAAGCTCAAACTTGATGAAGACCATGTAGTCGATTTAAAAAATATCAATGCGTTTTGCGACAAGATATTTCACCGTATAAAAACGGTCAAAGCAGGAGGGGGCTATGTGATCAATGATTTTGGGCTTTTATTGATGATTGAGCGATTGGGATTTTGGGATTTACCAAAAGGCAAACAGGAAAAGGGTGAATCAATTGAGGAAACTGCTATCCGAGAAGTAGAAGAGGAGTGTGGAATAGATGAATTGGAATTGCTATCTAAGCCTTTTGAGACTTTTCATCTTTACAAAGAAGGATCAGAGACCCTCCTGAAGCATTCGTATTGGTTTAAGATGAAAACGAATTCAACAAAGAAATTAAATCCACAGACAGAAGAGAATATTACAAATGCGGTTTGGGTAAGCTTGCCGCCAGATCAATCTTATCTTAATGGAGCCTACGCTTCGATAAGAGAGGTGATCCGTCATTTTGCTTAAGGTTCAGTTTCTTCATCATCGACCTCAGGTGGTTGCAATTTAAAGAGCAGTGTTTTGTTTGGATGCTCTTGGTTCCAAGCTTTAGCAAACATCTTTTCAATTCTGCTGCCAGGTGATGGGGCAGGAGAAACGATGATTTCCATCTCCTTGTTCAAGTAAAAATATGATGGAAAAGCTCTGATCTCATAATCGGTAGTGAGGTCTTCTGGTGCCATGGCCTTTCCAAAATACCAGTCAAATTTATACTTGTTTGAAAAATTTCTAAGGCTTCGTCTTGATTCTGTAGTACTAATGCTGAACATTGCTATGTCAGAACCATACCCGTCTTTTAGAACCTTCATCAGACTCATTTCTTTTAAGGTCTCAGCATCAAATCGATCAAAGATTTGGATATAGATGTAACGGCCTCTATATTCACTCAACCTGTAAATATTTCCGGATACATCTGAAAATTCAAAATCTGGTGCCTCTGAGCCCGGGGCAAGCTTTAGCAAGGCTTGTTCAGCATTAGCAGCTATAATTTTACATGGGTTATCTTCAGCTCGCATGATGATCGAGTCGAGCATGCTTACAATGGTGTTTAGTGGGTAGCGTTGTTCTCGCCCCAATTCATATAACTGACTTGCAAGCATTAGTTCTTTGTGGCGCTTATCCTTTAAAAACGGATCAACGTCAAGACATTGGTATAAGTCATTAAAATTATTATGCTCTAAGGCTGATGTCGCGCTATCTAAAAACCGATGCTCGACTTTGGGGTTTAGGTAGTTCAGGTATTCTTTGTAAAACAGATTGAAAGCATTAGCGAAACTTAGATGATTGTAGGCTGGCTTTCTTCCTTCAAAATAAGTTTCATAAACTTTAGGTTTACTCTGGTTGATTTGAAGTTGAAGCATTGCTAAACGATAGTGCAAATGCTCTCTTAAAAAGGCGTTTGAATGATCCCCATATTGAGCATCGAGCAGTGTGGTCAAAGAATCAGCTAAAGGACGTATGGCTCGATTAACTGACCTTCCATAATACCCGGAGTTATCTATCAAAAATTGATTGATCACCTTTTCGATTTCGGTGATGTGATAGTTCAACTTACTTTCTGACTCATATATTTCGGGCAGAACAAAAACATCTTTGGCCGGGTTGAAGCGCTCCTCTTCAATAGGCTCATTGATTACCAGCGTATAATCATTGCCTGGTTCAAGGTAAATATGTGCATGAACTTTTTCGATTTTAATTATATAAAGTCCCGTTTCTTTTACATTCACCTTAAACTTAAAATTACCGTCAGTTGGAATTGTGGCTCTATCAATTACAAGCGACTCGAACGTGAACAGGTCTAAATACTTCCTCAGTTCTATGATTTTCCCTTTGTAATAAAACGCGTTTCCTTGGATGGTTGTTTCTGCTTCACTTTGGAAGCATGCAAACAAAACCAGGAAGGGGATAAGAATTCTTTTCAGCATTAAAAATCTACTTTAAGGCAATCGGATGAGGCAAAAATTGGCTAATGTCTCCACCGTTTTTATGTATTTCACGGACAATACTCGAATTTATTGCTGCATAAACAGGGTCGCAAACAAAAAATACCGAGGTGATTTCTGCGTTGAGCGACTGATTCATTTGTGCAATAGCACTTTCATATTGATAATCTTGCGGGTTTCGTAATCCGCGAATGATGAATTTCGCATTATTCTTTGAACAAAAATCTACGGTAAGTCCGCTGAAATCCAACACATCAACATTGGTATGATCTGAAAATGTCTTTTCGATCAGAGAGACCCTCTGATCCAGATCAAAATAGAAACTCTTGGTTGAATTCACACCAATTCCAATGATTACACGGTCAAATAGCGGGATTGCCTTTTCGACAATTGACTGGTGTCCGAGTGTAAAAGGATCAAAAGATCCAGGAAAAACAGCAATTTTCATATTATTCAATTCTAAAGAAAGTGAACTTTACTTCACCATATTTTCGATCTTCTGCAAAGTTCGCATGTTCTTCAAAGCTAATATTTCGCCTGTGTTCAAGTATGAACAGGCCACCGTTCATCAAACATTTCTTTAAAACCGACTCAATGAGTGTTTCATAATAATCATATTCATAGGGTGGGTCTGCAAAAACCAGTGGGAACACCTCTTTGTTAGAACTAATCCACTTCAGTGCATCTGATTTTATAACCGTGTGTTCTAAAAAATCAAGATCAACCAAGGTAGAGTGAATCCATTTTACGGCAGTTGGGTTATTATCAATTGAAGTGACATGCTGCACTCCTCGGGATGCGGCTTCTATCGTTATGCTGCCTATACCGGCAAAAAGATCAAGGAAATGAGTGCTTTTCCAATCGATTTGTGAATGGAGTATATTAAACAAAGATTCTTTCGCAAAATCTGTTGTTGGCCGGGCACGAATTTTTTTTGGAGCGATGAGCTTGCGGCCTTTGAATCTGCCACTTATGATGCGCAAAGCAATGCCTGGGTTAAATGATCAAATGTGGCTTTTGGGTAATCAGTTAAGGAAGGACTGATTTCAACTCCATTTAGCGGGTCTTTGTATTCAATTTGTTTCCAATACTTTGTAAGTAGATTCCAGGTTTTATCACCGATTTCAATATTGCCAGAAGCAATCAATCTAGAATTTTCCACATCCACCCCTAGCACTTCTGCAGCAAATAGGATAAAATAAGCAATGTCTTCCTTCCCACTTTGAAAAAAACTATTTGCCATGTGGAGCTTTCCTTCTAAATAAACCCGAATATCAATTTGTTCCTCGCTGATATGGGCAAAAAGGAACTGTTTTTGTTGAGCTTTTTTTACCACATTGAGTTCATGCTCGATATGAGCTGCAACCAATGGAAAAATTTGGTGATGATGAATTAATTGATGTACTTCATTATCAATTGATTGCGGAATGGTATAGCTGATGTCTGTTTTGGTGTTAACCAATTGAAAGCGTTTGAGCGTATCAAATTCATCATTCAGTTCATTCGTCAGCTGAAATGCCTCGGTTTGGTCACCAAAAGCCATGCTTCTTGGACTAAGTAAATAGTTTGAAGCGTTATATGAAACCAGCACCTCTTTAAAGTCTGAAGAAAGAAATTTATAATCGTCAAACAGCGCTTTGATGGATCCAGTAAATGGATAACTCGCAAAACCTGTTATCAAGTTTTTTGTAGAATGATACCATACAGCTTGTGCTTCGTTTTTTGATAAACAGAGAACCAGATAATAGTATGAAGCCGGCTCGCGAGAATACGATAAGTCGAAGTATTCTTCGGTGTCGGTTTTTGTCATCTCAATGGTGATTACTCCCAGTTACCGTTGGTTTTGGGGTCATTCATAGAACCAACTTGCAATGGGTCTCGTGGATCAAATGGCTTGCTGTCCGTAGCTTGAAAAACCTGAACATCAACTCCGGATCGTTCAACGGTTCCTGCTTCAAGATCAAACTTGGCACCTCCAGAGAATGGAACATAAATCATAGAGTCTGGATGAAATTTATGAACTCTGTTGAGCGCGGCTTTTCCTCCAAACAAGCTGTCTTTAACAGCAACATAATTTGTATCTCTAGTCACTATACCTTTTTTAATGGCTTCCTCTTGGGTCATGGTGTCTGGAACATTTCCAAAGGCTTTGATAAATGCAATTGAATCATGCTTCACAAAATGCACTAAACTATCTAAGTTGCTTGTATATTTCTGGTATTTGGCTTTATATCCGATCTCGGCCGTTCGGATGTCCTTCAGGCGTTGAACAACATGCACATATCGTCTCTTTTTTTCTTTCTGAAATTCAATTGGAACTTTAATGGATACATAATCTGCATAAGCCAAGCTTCCGACCAAAATTACCAGAACTGCAATTATTCCCAATCGAATGGTTTTGCTCAATTGAACAACAGTGCTCACCACGCTGATGGCTCCAGCTAAGAAAACTCCGAAAGCCCCAAATAAAAACGCACCGTTTTGTTCTGTTGCATATCCGTAGATGATCAGAAATATTCCGATGATTGTTAATACAGCCGGAAAGAGAAACTTTTTATACTCGCTCATGGATTGATACTAATGAAAAATTAGATAGGCAAATCTACAATTTTATCCTTCAAAGAAAATACTTGTTTGTTAGGTAAAGATTAACTCTATTTTGCGGCAGCTATGATGACACAAGAAACGTTTTTGAGTGAGGTTTCGGATCTGGTAGCAGTAGATTTGAAAAAGGATCAAATCCACGCGCTTGAAGAGGTATATCGATTTCTTTTTCATGGCGGGTCGCAATCAATTTTTATTCTGAGAGGATATGCCGGTACCGGCAAAACCACGCTTATCGGAGCTTTAATTAGGTGGTTTCATAGTGTAAACCGCAAAACAGTATTAATGGCACCAACTGGTCGGTCGGCTAAAGTACTTGCATCACATTCTGGTTACCCGGCATCCACAATTCATCGCAGAATTTACAGCTTTAAAGAAATCGAAAGCGGAAAACCCTTTATGGAACTGGCAAGAAATACTACAGAAAAGACTATGTTTTTTGTTGATGAAGCATCCATGATCGGTGAGACGAATCAGGAAGAGGGCTTGCGGGCTCGTTCGCTTTTGGAAGATCTGATTAGTTATGTAAATGGTGGAGAGCGATGCCGACTTATCTTAATCGGAGACGATGCTCAGCTTCCACCGGTGGGCATGGATTTGAGTCCGGCTCTGGACAGAAAAAAGCTCGCCTCTATTTCACACAGTGCTATTTTTCAAGCACAACTTATCGAGGTGGTTCGCCAAGCCAGAGACTCCATGATTTTGAGTAATGCTACATTAATTCGAAACCAGATAAATGAGGGAGCATTTGATGCATTGAAGCTTATGGTGTCTGCTGAGCAAGATATGTTTATAATAGATCCATATGATTTAGAAGATCGCTTGTCTCAGCTGTTTTCTGGTGATAAAGCCCACGAATCCGTAATAATTTGCCGAAGTAATAAAGATGCCAACCAATTTAATCAGCAGGTAAGGTCGCGAATATTATATCGTGAAGCAAAAATTGAAGGTGGAGATCGATTGATGATCGTTAAGAATAACTATAAGCAAAACCTGCCGGGTAACCGTCAAAACTTTTTGGCTAATGGTGATATGATTACCGTTGATCGAGTTCACGCTTTTCATCGTTTTAAACCTTTTGAATTTGCTGAGGTTGAGGTGCATTTTTCTGACGAACCGGAGCAAACATTTGACCTTATTGTTTTGCTTAATTCACTCGAGTTTGAAGGACCCTCTATTCCCGGTAAGGAATTGTTTAAAATGCGAGCGGCCATGATTGAAGCAGGTCAAATTGATCCTAATGAACCGGAAGAAAAGTTCTTTCAAAACCCCTTTTTTAATTCGGTTCAAGTCAAGTATGCTTATGCCGTAACTTGTCACAAATCTCAAGGAGGGCAATGGAGTAATGTTTTTATTTTTCAGGGATATTTTACCGATGAAATGATGGATCGGTCTTATTTCCGGTGGCTTTACACCGCTGTTACACGAGCTACCGATAAATTGATGCTGATCAATTTCCCCCCATCACTTATCGTTGAAGGTTTAAACTAATAAGTCAATATTGCATCATGAAGGCAGTTTTATCAAAGTGGATTTTAGGCTTGTTTGGATGGTCTGTTGAAGGACTTTATTACGACAAGATGAAAAGTTGTGTTATCGTGGTTGCGCCTCACACTAGTAATTGGGATTTTGTTTGGGGAATGTTGGCAAGAAATGTTTACAGACTTAATGCAAAGTACTTGATCAAAGACAGTTTTTTTAAGCCCGGTATGGCTTGGTTTTTTAGAATGACTGGTGGGATTCCTGTCGATAGAAACAAGAAAAGCGACCTGACAGAGCGTTTAAAAACAATGCTGACCAAAGAAGATAGACTCCAAATAGTTTTCACCCCGGAAGGCACGCGAAAAAGGGTTGAGAAATGGCGAACTGGTTTTTATTGGGTGGCGGTTGAAACCAACCTGCCGATTGTGATGCACAGCATAGATTTCAAGGAAAAACTGTTTGATACACGCGAGCCTTTCTACCCAACAGGCGATTGGGAGAAGGACAAAAAGGAATTTGAGACATATTATGCTAACAAAGTCGGTTGCAACCAGGAGGAATTTAACCCAAGATTTTAATAATGGGTCAATAAAAATGCGCGCTCTATTATGAACGCGCATTCTGTTCGATAATGGATGTTGCCGCTAG
>JBBDRU010000090.1:0-8491 GCA_040905305.1 Salibacteraceae bacterium
TGACTTTAATTCCGGTGACGGGCCTGTCATCAGTTATGCCCCGTCAGTTCAGAACAACTTGCGAAAATTGATTTTGAAAGCTGCTGAAGACAATAATATTCCATTTCAGCGGATGGCTGCCAGTCGGTGGACAGGAACTGACACTGATGCCTTTGCTTTTGGAGCGGGCGGAGTAGCGTCAGCGCTTATCAGTCTTCCGTTGCGTTATATGCACACAACGGTAGAAACGGTGCACAGAAAAGATGTTGAAAATGTGATTAGATTAATTTTTAATTCCCTCCAACAAATTAAAGATAAGCACGATTTCAGGTATTTGAAATAGTGCACTATTTAATAGGATAAAAAAGGAATGGCATGTGGAGTAATCTTCATGCCATTTTTATTTCGACAATGTCACCGACCCCCGTTGGGTTTTCCCATCATCATAAGATGCGATCACAAAATAAGTCCCTGCGCTTGCGGCTTCGCCATTGACGAATCCGTCCCAGAAGACTCCTGAAAGTGAATTTTTGTCGCTGAAGACCAACTGCCCCCATCGGTTGTAAATAAAAACCGTAAAACTCAAACTCTCACAGCGATTGGTGATGCGCAAGACATCGTTGATTCCGTCAGCGTTGGGAGTGAACACATTGGGAATGGAAAACTTGCAATCTATGCTGTCACAATCTTCTTCGATGATGCTCACCGCGCGCGACTCTACTTTTTGACATGGCGGGCTGCTGATGGTTACGATGTATATGTCGGCTTCAGAAGCGGTGATGGAACTGTCTTCGCTTCCCGTGCTCCAAACATAATTGGCGCCTGGCCACGTGGCGTCCAGCACCACGTTGTCGCCATTGCAGATCAGCGTGTCTTCGCCCAGTTGGGTTTTGATCTCGGGGTGAAAAACCACGTTGAACGTATCTCTGTCGATCCCACATTCATTTTCAGCCGAAAGCCACACAGTCATTGAAGAATCGAGCCTAAAACGCTCTTCAGAAGTGCTGTCGCTCCACAAATAATTGACGCTGGCTGCATTTTCATGAAAAATAAAAAAAGACTGATCGAGGCAGTGCGCAGAATCGGAGGGCAGCGTAGCATCGGGTGTGGGTAAAAAGGTAACGGTCATCGTGTCGCTTGTTGTGCCACAGGCGTTGGTGGCGGTGAGCCAGATTTCAATCGGTTCTAAATCCAGAGAAAGTGAAGTGTCGATGGTGATGGAAGCGGTGGTGTCGCCTGTTGACCAAAGGAAATTATCAATTGAATCGTTTGGTTCTAAACTGATTTGTGAACCCACACATAAAATGGTGTCCGACAAAGAAATGTTGGGGGCTGCTCTATACTTAACGGTTAGTGTATCTTTAATAGTGTCGCATGCGTTGGCAACGAGAACAGAGAAAATCCCAGTATCGTTAATCGATCGACTTATCGTACTCACACTATCATTCCAAAGCACCAAAGTGGGGGTAAAAGCACTAAAGTCGAATACAACCGAGTCGTTGATCCCGCATAAGGTGGCTTGTCCCGACCCAAACACCTTTTCGGGAAGGGTATCAGTAATGACCACTGTATGCGTGATGGTGTCAATACGGGTTTTCCAATAAGCGATCAATTGAATATTAAATGTTCCAGATTGTGAAAACTGGAAATATGGATTTTCTTGTTCTGAAAAATTTGCACTTCCGGCATTGGGGTCGTTAAAATTCCAGCGGAGAGAATCTGCCAGTCCAAAAAACACAAACCATGTGCTGTCGCCAAGACAGGTAAATCGGGCTTCAAAATCGGGTTTGCCATATTTAAGGGTGTTGGGAAGGCCAATACCATGTTGACTAAGAGGGTTTAGTTGAACAGGAAAAGATGCCGCTTCAAACACGGCTGGACTATTTATTTGATCAGGATTGCCAATGGTGGCAATGGAAAAGGTCGAATCTAACTCTCGGTTGATGTATATAGTATCATTAACACCTAATTTGAATTGAAATAATTGTTTGTTATTTAAAACCCCGACAGTGTCAATAGATTGCAATATGCTATCTCCATCCCAGATGTTCAAGTCCAGGCTGAAGACGTATGAATTGTTTTGGGTTACATCAAAAAAATTACAGTAAAGAAATCGTTCGCTTGGGCTGAATTCTGCATAAAAACTTCCACCATTGCTTAGGTTACTGGTTATAGGAATAAACAACTCTTCACTGAACGAACCATTCACAGGGTCAAACTTTACAAGCACTATTCCTTTCCAAGGGACAGAATCCAATTGCTTCGTACCGTCCACTATCAAATACCTCCCGGTTCGGGATAATCCTAAGAATTGTGTTCCGGAAGTAGCGGTAAGGTCTGCGTGATACGACAAATGATATATGATTCCTGTTGAGGTGATTTTAAAGACGGGTATTTCGTTTGCTTTTCGTAAAAACAGCCAAAAGCCCTCTGTGTATCCTGCCATTTCACAACCTACTATTTCTTCGGCTGAGAATGGATCGTGATCAAATAGCAGCGTGTTTTTACTTCCTGACTCCACATCTCCGAGTCCACCATTGAGTGTCATGTTTACGATGGAGTAGCGGGTTTCCATTTCGAAGGGATAAGTTTCCCCTGCATCGGTAGTAAATACATAGTGCTCCTGCGGGCTGCCCGGAACCGGCACTGAAAATACACCAAGTTTCGCAGATATATGTCCGTCCAGGCTATCTCCATTGGGCATGATATTGTGCGTGCTGTCCCATACAGACTCTGGGCTGGCATAGAACAAAAGCTTTCCGTTTTCATCACACACGCTGGTGCAACCTTCAGCTGAAGCTATGCTGTTGGCTGAATTGAAAATTGCTCCTGAGGAGGTAAAGTCAATTCCCATGTTGTATGAAAAACACCAACGGTCATAAATTTGCTGAGCTTGGGTGTCAAGGGCGCATACCAACAAAAACACCCCGAGGAGACTCAACAATTTTTGAATGTTTAACTGGGACAAGTAACCGCAGAACATGAATCAAATTTAGCAAAAAGAACTATGGAGTTCATGGTCCGATGTTCAGCATGTTGGGTGTTGATGCGTCAACAGTGATTGTGCCGAGGCAATTGGTGGGGCATGGTGGGTCAATGTTGCCCATAATAATGGTCGGATACCCGTTGCAATTGTTCCACCCAACAACATGGCATGCGTCTGGAGTGTTACCACAAACCGTTGGGCAAGGGTCTGCCGGACACACTATGGCCATGCCCCAGTACCAACAATCGATAGAGCAGGGGGTTTGAGGGATAGTAGACATAGCCGGAACACAAATGGTTACAGAGCATGCGGCATCGCAACCTACATCGTTACCGCAATAAACCGTAACAAGCATATCGCAATTCAACGTGTTGTTAATAGTTAGCGGAGGAGGTTGACTGACACCGTACGTGGCTGTTAAGCAAAAAGAAAGGACAATCAAAACATTTTTCATACCTATCAGATCTAATGATTTTTTGCAAAAAAAAAAGCAAAAAATCCTAATAACCAAGGAAATATGTATTAAATAACTACATAAGGTTAATCATCTAGGCTAGGTCAGATCTATTTAGGTTTTGTGCTAATCCAATTGTAACTCACCTGCATAATTCCAAATTTCAAAACCAGAGTTTTGATCTTCAAATCAAGTCCGCCTAACTCATTCGAAAAGCTACCTTTGCCGCCTGTTTTTCACGATCAAAAGAAATGGATAGAAATAGACTTACCGGCTTAGTTCTGATGGGAGCCATTCTTATTGGCTACAGCTTTTGGATGCAACCTTCTCCTGAACAAATTGAGGCTCAGAAACGCAAGCAAGATAGCATTGCCAGCGCTCAGACAGAGCAAGCTGCACAAAAAGCAGAGGAGGAAGTCGTTGTTGTCAAAGAGCGCGATTCCGTGAAATCAACCGAAGAACCGGCACTTGATTCAGTAGCACAGGCGCTGCAAGATTCGCTTGATCGCATTAAGCGGAAGCAACGATTTGGCTCTTTTGCAGCAGCAGCTGAAGGAGAGGAGCTATTGCATACGATAGAGAATGATTTTATTAAGCTAACCCTATCAAATAAAGGAGCAGCTCCGGTAATTGGTGAGTTGAAAGAATATGTGACGTATGATTCGATGCCGCTCTACTTGTTTGACAAAGAAACCTCAAGCTTCGGGTTTAATTTTTGGGTAAATCAAAATACTGAGCTCACTAGCTCAGACCTTTATTTTGAACCGGTTGATGATCAAATGACGAGCGAAAAGGCTGTTTACCGGATTTATGGTGATGACGAGTCGCAATTTCTTCAGATAGCTTACACCATTGATGGGCAGGAAGATTACATCATTAATGCTGAAATTTCTGTGCAGGGAATGGACGAATTGTTGCGTTCTAGCGAAGATCTGTTTGAGCTAAATTGGCGCATGCAGGCTCCTGTTCACGAAAAAAGTCGCGAACAGGAACAGATGAAAACTACCATGTATTTCAAATACATGGATGACGATGCTGATTATGTTTCAGAAGGTAGTTATGAAGCAGAAATTTTGGAGGCAACTACCAAGTGGGTAGCGTTTAAGCAACAGTTTTTCTCAGTAGCGCTTATTTCTGAATTTGGATTTAATAAAGAAGGAGCATCGGTAGAAACAACCGAGTTATCAGATCAAAATTATACCAAAGGTTTGCTGGCCACAGTGGGTTTGTCTTTTGACAATAGCCGTGACCCATCTGTGCCATTCCGGATTTATTTAGGTCCAAACCATTATCAAACACTCAATAATCTCAACATCGGTCTCGAAGATCAAATCGATTTGGGGTGGACGATTTTCGGTTGGGTAAATCGATGGTTGGTGATTCCAGTGTTTAACTTTTTAGATAAACACACCGGGATGAGTTATGGTATCATCATCCTTCTGCTTACCATTTTCATCAAAATGTTATTACTTCCGTTGACATGGAAAAACTATTTATCAAGTGCGCGCATGAAGGTGCTCAAGCCTGAAATTGACGAGCTCAACAAGAAGTATGAAGGCAAAGATGCCATGCAAAAGCAGCAAGCCGTTATGGGGCTCTATCGAAAAGCTGGTGTGAATCCAATGGCAGGTTGTCTGCCGATGTTGTTGCAATTACCCATTCTTTATGCGATGTTTCGATTCTTTCCTGCCAGCATCGAACTGCGACAGGAAGCATTTTTATGGGCAGAAGATCTAAGTTCTTATGACTCGATCATGTCACTTCCGTTTGAGATTCCATTTTATGGGGATCACGTTAGCTTGTTTACCTTGCTTATGGCCATTTCAACGTTTTTCTATTCTAAATACAACATGGATTTGAGCGGTGGTGCAAATGCGCAAATGCCTCAAATGAAGGTGATGATTTATTTCATGCCGTTCATGCTGTTGTTTTTCTTCAATAGCTATTCTTCCGGGTTGAGTTATTATTACTTCTCCGCCAACGTAATCACCATGTTGCAGCAATTTGTTGTGAAACGCTACTTCATCGATGAGGAAAAAATTCATCGAAAAATTCAAGAGAATAAGAAGAAACCAGCTAAAAAATCGTCCTTTCAGCAGAGAATAGAGAAAATGGCTAAAGACCGTGGTTATCAAGGCCCAAAGAAGAAATAAACCAGTTATGATTCAAAGTATTCGACTGTTCATTACGCTAATATTACTTATACAATTTGTAGCGTGCAATTCTAATAAGAAGGCTTCTTCGGCAGCTTCTAATGCTAAAACACAGGCTGAATTGGCAAAGCAAAGTCAGGACGAAGACCGTGCACCAGATAAATTAGCGGTTGATGAAGAAGCAGAATCAGATAAGTTGCAAGACGAATACATTGAAGAACCAGAATCTCCTCAGGTTAACCACAAACCTGAAATGAAAGAAGACACTTATTTTAAGCTAATTCGAACCCCGTGTTTTGGTCAGTGTCCGGTTTATAATGTAGAGATCAAACGCAATGGAGAAGCTCTTTTACAAGGAAAGCATTTTTTCGATTACGAGGGTTTTTTTACGGGACGATTTACAGAGAGCCAAATGGATAAAATTTTGTTTTTGGCGGATCAATATGGCTATTTCGATATGGAAAATGTTTATGATGCACCTGTCACCGACTTGCCTTCTACCACAACAGCGCTAAGAGGAAATAATGGGGTGCATTGGGTCTATAATCGGATGAATGGCCCAGAAGAGTTGAGTAAATTCGAAATGGAAGTCGAAACAATTATTAAGGAAGTGCAGTGGAAACCTGCTTCTGAAAACGCAGACCAGTAATATCTTTGGTTATGAAAAAATTAGTATTTCTTTTTTTTACATTGAGTTTTTCTGCATGCCAGCAAGGCGAAAATGGTTCATCTTCAGAAATTGCCGACACCGATATTACAACCCCTGAAAATTGGCAACGATATGAAATGGGTAATTATTCCATTGCGGCTCCTGATGGTTGGGAGTTGGATCAATCGGGTAGAATGAATACCACTTTCATCTTATTTGCTCCATACGACTCTGTTGAAAGTTATTTTAAAGAAAACGTGAATCTAGTGACGGAAGACATCAGTGAATCAGGAGTTTCACTTGATGATTATGCTCAAAATGCACATGACTTACTCGGCCAATACATGGAAGGATTAGCTAATTTTGAGAGCCGAAAAGAAGGTGAGAATCGAATTTGGTTTACTTATGAGGGAGAGCAGCAAACCATGAAGCTTTATTTCAATCAAATGCTAACCATTCAAGATAGCGTGGTGCACATTTTGACCTTTACGTCCAATGCCGATACAACCGAAAACGCGCGAATCGCAGAGGAAGTTATCGCATCCTTTCAGTTTTCAAACTGACGGATTTCTGAATTAGAATCATCTTTCCTTTGGGTTTACGTCTTTGTTAAGGTCGGTCAAATGATACTTAGCGAAAAGGTAAGTGATTTCCTCTCTCCAAATTTATGGTTGCTGCGACCGTTGCGAAAATCGCAATAAATCCCGCGCTTAGTGGACCAATGAATGGTATCAGCATCCAAAGTGTAAAAGGTGTGCCGAGGGCTAGTGTTGTTGACTTATTTTTCCAAACAAAAGCATTGCTTTCATTTACCGTCAATTGCTTTCGCTCAAGGGTATAGTCCATAAAGTTATAGCCGTAGTAAAACGCATTTATAACAAACAAGAGGAGGGGAGCAACAGCACCAATCACTGGAATGAAGCTAATGAGAAAACACACGATGGTCATCGCCAATTGAATCAAACCGTTTTTAACAGCCAACGTCAAAGCCCGCATTAAATCGTTTATAAATCGGGTGGTGGTAAATGGATATACTTGTTTGTTCAGAGCTAAAGCAACCCGTTCGCTGAGCCAGGTGAGCACCGGAGCCATCAAAAGGAGAATAACTGAACCACCTAAAAATGCAAACGCGAAGTAGAGCAGAATACGAAAAAGAAGCCAGAGGAGCCAATAGAATACATCACCAAAAAAACCCGTCCATTCTGGTAATTCCAGTTTATCTAGCCATATATTCACGAGGTCTGTTACGGTATCGGTGGCCAAAGAGGTCAGGCCAAAACCGAGGTAAAATACCAATATAGTTATGAGAAGAGGGAACCAGAGAAACCAACTCAAACCATGCTTGCGCAAAAAACCAATGGATTCACGGTAAGATTGCAGGCTCTTTATCATTTGCTCAAAGGTTTTCTACCAAAGGTGCCAAATCGATCTGATTGCGATGCAAACTGATCATTCCGTTTTGTTCCATTTTTTTTAGCAGCCTGGATATTACCTCTCGTGAGGTGTTTAGGTCATCAGCAATTTGTTGGTGGGTAGTGCTGAGCAAAGTGCTTTCCAGTGTTTTTGATTGTTTGATCAGGTAAAACTCCAGACGCTCGTCCATCGCTTTGAAGGCGATGGCATCAATTACATTCAGCAGTTCTTCAAATCGTGTTCGGTAGGTTTCCAAAACGAAGTAATACCACGACCGGTGTTCCAACATCAGTGCGTCCATTTTGTCAATAGGCACCAGTATTGCTGTGCTCGCTTTCATAGCTTTTGCCATTACTTCAGAGGTCTTTTGCTGGCTGGCGCAAACCATAGAAAGTGCACAGGCATTTCCAGGTTCGATAAAATAGACGAAAAACTCACCACCTTCATCTCCTTCGCGATAGAGCTTTACTAAGCCGTCAACGATGAGCATGGTAGAACGAAAGTACTGACCAGTTCGCATGAGTTCTTCACCCTCCTCAAATTGTTTAAGTGTTCCGTATTCAGCTAGTTTGTCGATGAGGTTTTGATCGAATGAGGGAAATTTTTCACTTAATAAATCTTTGATTTCTTCGTTCATCAGGATATTGCTTTTACCTTTCAAATATAAGTTTGTAGGCTCAGTTTATTTATTCTGTTTTGTCATCGGTCAAGAACGCTTAACTCCTCCTTCCTTCCACAGATTGATGCCATCATTTAATTGATATCATTTCCGAACTCTTAACACTGATCATTTGCGCTTCGTTGCTCAGCATAACGCTGACATTTAGTTATGGGTCAAACACTTTTCAAATCACAAT
>JBBDRU010000091.1:0-8399 GCA_040905305.1 Salibacteraceae bacterium
GATAACCATACGTATGCCGACCATCAAATGCCTAATTGCAACAGCAATGAGCTTTATAAAGGTGTGATGACCGATCGTTCAACCGCGGTTTTTAATGGTAAAATCATGGTGCACAAAGAGGCCCAAAAGACCAATGCTTTTCAGAGCAATCAAAACATTTTACTTACAGACACTGCAACCATCAATACCAAACCGGAATTGGAGATTTATGCTGATGACGTAAAGTGCTCACATGGATGTACCATTGGTCAATTAGACGAAGAGGCGATGTTTTACCTTCAAACCAGAGGCTTGGGCAGAGAGGCTGCAACAAACCTACTTATTCAGGCCTTTGCTGGTGAAGTGCTTGATCAGATCACAATTGAACCCTTGAAGCGCAATATGGAAGATTTTTTCCTTCAAAAATTTGATAAGCTTAATGCTTGATATACAACATATTAGAAAATACTTCCCCATTCTAAACCAGGAGATCAATGGGAAGCCGTTGGTGTATTTTGATAATGCCGCGTCTTCACAGAAACCATTGAAAGTGATCGATGCTATTAGTCACTATTATAAAAATGACCATGCCAATGTTCATCGTGGAGTGCATGCGTTAAGTCAGCGCGCCACTGACCAATTTGAAGCTGTGCGTAAAAAAGCACAAGCTTTTGTAAATGCCGAACATGATCATGAAATCATTTTTACCCGAGGTGTTACCGAAGCCATAAACCTCGTTGCTGATTCTTTCGGAAAAACGTTTATAGAAGAGGGAGATGAGATTCTGATTTCAACGCTTGAGCACCATAGCAATATTGTGCCGTGGCAAATGCTCTGTCAACAGTGGGGGGCAAAATTGAAAGTGATTCCGATTACTGATGATGGCGAAATAATCATGGCAGAGTTTGATCATTTACTCTCGGCTAATACGAAACTCGTGGCAATCAACCATGTAAGCAATACACTTGGAACCATTAATCCTATTGAAGATGTCATTGCTAAAGCCCACAAAGTTGGAGCTGCAGTTTTGATTGATGGTGCTCAAAGTGCACCGCACATAAAAGTTGATGTTCAGGCCTTAGATGCTGATTTTTATTGCCTTTCCTCACATAAAATGTATGGTCCCACGGGTATAGGAGTGCTTTATGGTAAAGCGTTTTGGCTGAATGATATGGCGCCATATCAAGGTGGTGGCGAAATGATTGATGAGGTAACGTTTGAGGAAACAACATACAATGGATTGCCGTTTAAATTTGAGGCCGGCACACCCAATATCGCTGATACCATTGGTTTTGGTGCTGCCATTGATTTTATTAATGATATTGGCATAGAAGAAATTGCGGCCTGGGAAATCGAATTGCACAATTATGCCATCGATAAAATGACTCTTATTCATGACATGCGGTTCATCGGCATGGCTTCCCAAAAAGCCGGGGTCATTTCATTTCTGGTGGGCGACATTCATCCTTATGACTTAGGAGCATTGTTGGACCAACAAGGCATCGCTGTGCGAACAGGTCATCATTGCACGCAACCACTGATGAAGCGCTTTGGAATACCTGGAACGGTGCGCGCGTCTTTTGCGGTTTACAATACCAAGCAAGAAGTGGACATTTTTGTTGATGCATTGAAACGGGCAGTTGATATGCTCAGCTAAACGCACATGCGCAGCTTTTCATAATCCATTAGCAGAACCGAATACCTTTGTTAGGTGGAAAAAAAACATTATTCGGGCTTTGTAAATATTATAGGTAACCCCAATGTTGGAAAGTCATCACTGTTAAATGCTTTGATAGGCGAGCGTCTGGCCATTATCAATCCAAAAGCACAGACTACTCGGCATAGAATTTTTGGTATCTATAATGATGATCAATTTCAGATTGTATTTTCAGATACTCCGGGAGTCATTCAACCGGCTTATAAAATGCAGGAGAGCATGATGAGCATTGTAAAAGAGGCCCTTCAGGATGCGGAAGTTTTTCTGTTTATGGCAGAGCTAGGTCAAAGACATTTTAAAGATGAGCACATTTTAAACAAACTTCAAAATGCAAAGGTACCGCTATTTGTTGCCATCAATAAAATAGATACAGGGGATCAGGGAATGGTGGATGAAGCAATGGAGCATTGGAGCGCGATTTTCCCAAACGCTGAACGCATAATGCCGATGTCAATTACAGAACATTTTAATGTCAAGGAGTTGTTTCGAGCTATTCAGGCTCATATTCCCGAAGGCCCAGAGTGGTTTCCAAAAGACCAGCTTACGGACAAAAACGATCGTTTTGTGGTGTCTGAGATTATTCGCGAAAAAATATTGAGCAATTACAAACAAGAAATCCCCTATTCTGTGCAAGTGGAAGTGGAAAGTTTCAAAGAAGCAAAGGACATTATTCGCATTAGGGCGATCATAGTTGTTTCTAGAGATACCCAGAAAAGTATCATCATTGGAAAAGGTGGCACCATGATCAAACGTGTTGGCACACAAGCACGCAAATCCATGGAAGAGTATTATGGAAAGAAAGTCTTCCTTGAAACCTTTGTCAAGGTTGACAAAGATTGGCGTGATGATGATAGAAAGCTGAAAAAATACGGCTATTAATCAGCCCCGAGACCCAAGGGCAGAATTAGCTTTCCGTCTTGAATTCGGATGGTTTCAGTGCCATTACTGAGAAGACAATCAAATGTTGCCTGCACCTTTATGCTGCGCATGTCTGAAGAGATATAGGGATCGATATATTCTTCTATTGAACTCACCTTGAAAAATGAGTTTGTTGATTGTTGCACAAGCATACTTCGATACAAGTTGCCTTCCATGTCGGTATATTCTATTTCAATCTCACCCAGATCTATCGACAAGCCACCGGGAACAAGCTCCGTGCGTGTTGAAATTTCTGAATCAAAATTGATAGCGCAAGTATTTGTTGATGTGTTGAAATATTGATTGTAAATATTGCTTGCACGGCAATCCCCGACTTTGGTTTTGGCAGAAATAATCTCTACACCATCTTCAGGAATGGTATTGAAGGGATAAATGACTTTTCGGCTGGAGGCTTTGGCACCGCTTTCAAATTCCCAGTCATATTCAACGGCTGAGGTTGCAGCAGTAACTGCAGTGTATTCGTAGGTAATTGAGTCAAGCATTCGGACGCTGATATTGCAGTCGCATCCGTGGTTGGGTAAATATATTGTATCCGCGATGGAGGCGTTGCAGCCATTTGAGTAGGTCACCTCTAATTGCAACGGAAACCGGGTAAAGTCATCGTCTCTTGGAAAGCTCAGGTTCACTTCACTTCCCGAATAGCTTTCACCGTTTATGATCCAGGTATAATTATCAACTGTTTCATAAGGAACGGCTTGAAGCTTTACGTCATAAAACTCAAGCGTGTCATAGCTCGTGGCATATCGGTATTCAGGTTCGTTGTGTTGCAGAGTAGTTATGATTTCGGGGTTTTCCGCTTCTGATGCCCGCCAGCGAAGCGCAAAACGAGGTGAACACTCGATGCAGGAAGTCATGGCTGCTTCATAATAAGTTATGTTCAGGGAGTCTATTCCAAAAGAGCTTTGAACAAAGTGGTTGCCGTCTGCCATGAAATCGAGCTGATTTCCGTTGATGTTTCCGTTCACCATGAAAATAGGATCATTTGCAGGTTGAAGATCAGGTTCAGTATAAGTCTTGCATTTAGCCATTACCAGCATAAATAAGGCGCTTGATATGATGTGAATGAGTCTCATTTGATTGGAACTTTAAGGTATAATTCTAATCTGTTTTTTCGGTCGATTTCAGGTGTCTTGAGCCAAACATCGTTGAGCCCAAAAGTGAATCGGGTGCCAATGAACATACGTTCGCTAAGTTGATACTGTGCATCTGCAGCTAACGAAAACAACAACGGGGGCATCGCATCCCAGCGAACATATCCTTGCTTTTTTTCTATTTCTTTTGCCTCAAGCTGCGCACCTGACTGACGGCTTCCTTCAACCACATTTAACGCGGTGAGTAAACCAGTGTTCAACCCACCACCAATGGTGAATTTATTTGAACGATAACGCAACAAAAGAGGGATTTCGGCATAAACCATTTTATGCACGTTCACGGTTAGGTCTAATTGAGTGGCATCATAACCGAAATAGACACTTTGGTTGGTATAACTATAGTTTACAGCATCATGGCTGGCGTTTAATTCTGCACTGATGAGCAGGTGATGCGCGAGTTGATAATCAAATCCGATTCCGGCTATTTGACCGAAATTTTGAGCGGAGGACGATAACAACCCGGGGTCAAAAACACGACTTACTCCAAACCTTACATAGGGGATGGGTCGCTTTGGTTCATTTATATGTGCTACATCTTCATTTGAAGGAACTATGGTATTTGTTTCAGTTACTTCCAGCGTAAGCATTGGCATTTTCTGAACCATTGATTGATCCAGCAATTGTGTTTCACCATCAATATTGACCAGGTCTGCTTGAGTGTTTGAGCCGGTTTGAACGTTAGAAAGTTTTCTGTCATCTAGAGCATTCTCTTCGGTTTGAACGGTGCTTTTTACATCGGTTTTCAATGCGTTACCGCTAGAAATGTTATTGCTAACAGTTTTATCCTTTGAGCTAGACGAATTAGATCGCTGGCTGTGATTCACCGTTTCTGAAGATTGTAGTTTTTCAGTCGTTTGGCTTTGTTCCACAAGAGCAATGGGTTCCTGAGATGCTGCCTGATTAAAAAGGTTCTGTGCTTCAAACCGTTCATGCCTTGGCTCATAAACCGCTTGCGATGTGGCAGACATTAGTGAATAAACGGCCAAAAAGACAAGCAAAGTTCCCGTGCCGGAAAACCACATCCAAAATGCTCTTCTTCTTTTTTTATGTGACAGCATTTTTTCCATTTCAGGCCATGCTCCCGGGTCAAAAGGAATGTGCTCTTCGGCAAACGTTTTGTTAAACAAGTTTTTTAATTCATCATCATTCATAACACAAATGTTTTCGTGATTTTAAAGGTCTTTTTGATCATTTCACGAAGCGATTTTCGTGCGAAATGAACGTGCCACCTGCATGTGGATTCATTGATATTTAGACGTGCTGCAACTTCTTCGTACGGATAGCCATCAAGAATGGCAAGGTTGAACACTTATTGGCTAATAGGTGGTAAACAACGGATTAACTCACGAAGCGACTCAGCGTTCATTTCTTGCTCACCAGTGTTGTACTCATTCACTTTCATGTCCCATATTCGTTCATTGAAATCTTCGTTCGTTGGCCGATCCAGCTTTGAGCGGGTTTTTCGATATTCATCAATGCAAGTGTTGATAGTGATGCGTTTTAACCACTGCTCGAATGGCACTTCCTGTTTTCGTTGATCAAGGTTGGTGCAGACTTTAAAGAACGCTTGATTCAACACGTTTTTGGCGTCATCGTTGTTGGAATGGTAGCGCAAACAGATGCTCATCATTGAGCCATAGCATTCCTTATAGAGCTCAAATTGAGCCCTTCGGTCTTCTTTTTTACATCGTTTTATCAGGTCTTCACTTACATTCAAAAGCAACCCGGTTTATGTTAAGAATAGGAAGGCGACCCGAAAACCGCCTTCCTATTTGTTACTGGTTAAAAATATGCACGGAAAACGCTGTTTATCGCTTGATCAATGTGTGATGTTCCACTCCGCCTTCACTCTGCAACTCCATGATATACTGACCAGAAGCCAGGTTTTTCACAGAGAAATTGGCAGTGCGGCTAAGCGGGTTTAGGGAAAGCACTTGTTCACCCAAAATTGAATAAACTACAATGGATTTAATGTTTGAAACTCCCACAACATTCACTCTATCATCCGCTGGGTTAGGGAAAACGTTTGTATTCATGATCGAGGTGCTGCTGATTCCACTTGGTAGCTCAGGCTTGATGTATTCACTGAACACAAGGAAATTTCCGTTTTCAATCGTGAGGTTGTCTTCGTCCAGTTCAAACAAAAGAGGGTAGGAAGTTTTGTTGATCATGTCAACGTACAACTCATAACTTCCCAATGCGAGGCTTTCGAAACTGTATTCTCCCTCTGCGTTCGAAGTGGTAAAGTCCACTAAATTTCCATCATTATCGAGCAAAATCAAGTTGACGTTTGCAACTGGATCGCCTTCACCTCGGTTGGCGCCTTGCGAGATCAAGCCTCCAACAAAACCCGGACCTCCTGAAAAAGTACCCGTGAGTAGAGAGAAATTCACAGTTAGACTTGACCCGCTCACCACCAATGCATTGGCTTGTGACCAAAGACCTGTGCTGTCAAAGTAAGTTGGTACAAACGAGCCATAAGAGGCATGGCTGGGAAGCAGTGCAGCTTTCACATAGTATGTGCCGTTGCATACGTTTCCGAAGGTGTAATTGCCGTTCGAGTCAGTCTGCATGGAATCTACAGCGGTCAGAACCCCGCCAAATTCCTCAATAAGGTACACGATTACGTTCTCTCCTTGGGTTATATTGCCCGAAAGGCTTTGGCAGGTGTAGGCGTTAACGGTAGTTGAGAGCTCTTCACTGCAGCCGGTAGATAAATTGGTTACCGTCACGAAATACGTACCTGGGCATAAGCCGCTCACGGTTGCTGTGGTATCTCCAGTGCTCCAGTTGTAAGAAACGGTCGAATTTGAAGAAGCGGTTACACTGCCATCACAACACATTGCGCAGGTTTCGTTGGTGTTGCTTACGGATGCGGTAAACCCGGAATTGTAGGTAATCGTTACGCTGTCAATCGACCAACACCCAAGGCTATCGGTTACTGTAACCCTGTAGGTACCTGAAGCGGTCACTGTATCGATCGGGTCGTTTGTTCCACTATCCCATAAAAATGAGTATCCACCTACTCCGCCTGAAGCAGAAGCAACAAGTTCTACAGAATCACCAAAACATGGATTGGGGTTGCTTACAGCAATATTGGTGCTGAATCCACCACCACTCATCATAACATTGGTGTTATCGATATAGACATATCCACTGTCATCGGTTACAGTAACAGTGTATGTCCCTGCACAAAGGTTATTTATTGTGTTTGTTGTGTCTCCGCTTGACCAAAGATAGGTGAAGGGGGATGTCCCACCTGACATAGCGACTGTCGCAGATCCATCACAATTCCCGCAGCTCGCATTTTGACTGGTTGTGTTGATGTAATTCGGAATAAAAGCATAGCCATTAATCGAGTCATTGCAATTAGTATCTTGTAAAGTCAATGAAACCGAATAATTGCCTGAGCCGGAGAAGGTCACCGAGATCGGATTAAGAGAAGTAGTAGTGAGTGTAGAGGGTGTGCCATTTTGAAAAGTCCAGTGAAATGTTGTGCCAGGTGAAAAGCCTGTGCTGGTGTTATAAAACTCCACATCATAAGGGTTTGCAGATGATGTGTTCAAAGAGTCGATAAAGGACGCATTGCACTGTGCCCATCCAACTGAAGTGGTAAGTGCAGTAAATAATATGAGGAATAGTTTTTTCATAATGTTCAATTTTTTAACCCCTTCACGAAGCAGCTGCGTTAATTGTTTGGTTGGGGGGTAAGTTTTTCAAAATCTTTGAAATTCAAGCCATCAAAACTAAACTACCTTTGCACTCCTTATGGCATTAGTAGCAATTATCGGAAGACCCAACGTGGGAAAATCTACCCTTTTTAATCGACTCGTTGGTCGCAGACAGGCAATCGTTGATGAATTTTCCGGAGTTACGCGTGACCGGCATTACGGCAAGAGCGATTGGGGCGGACGTGAGTTTTCGCTGATCGATACTGGTGGTTATGTCAGCCATACCGAAGACATGTTTGAGAAGGAAATCGCCAAGCAGGTTATGATCGCGATGGAAGAAGCTGCACTCATCCTTTTTGTATGTGATGCGCGGCATGGAATAAACGACCTTGATCGGGACGTTTCGCTGCTTTTGCATCAGAGTGAAAAGCCGGTAATGATGGTAGCCAACAAAATTGATAACCCCAACATGGAGGCCGAAAGTTTTGAGTTTTACGCTTTGGGCTTCGATAAAGTTTATCCGGTATCTGCTGTGAACGGTGCAGGTACGGGTGATTTGCTCGATGACTTGATAAAACTACTTCCTGAAGAAGAGCCGGCACAAGAAATCGAACTTCCGCGTATCTCCATTGTGGGCAGGCCAAATGCGGGCAAGTCATCCCTTGTAAATGCCCTTTTAGGCCATGACCGAAACATCGTTACAGAGATGGCGGGAACTACCCGAGACACCATTGACACCCATTACAACGCATATGGCTTTGAGTTTATGCTGGTTGATACGGCCGGCATTCGCAAAAAAGCAAAAGTGCATGAGGACCTTGAGTTTTATTCTGTGATGCGTGCCATAAGAGCTATCGAACATTCTGATGTATGTATTTTAATGATCGATGCCAAAGAAGGCGTGGGGCAGCAAGACCTGAATATTTTTCAACTTATTCAGAA
>JBBDRU010000092.1:0-8390 GCA_040905305.1 Salibacteraceae bacterium
AGCAACCTCCGGCACTTATTACATAGCTATCGAAAAGGAAGGAAGTGTTCAGCACCGACAAAGTGTTTCGTTAATTCGTTGATGAAAAGAAATGTTTTGCACCTTAGTAGCCCAATTCGAAAACCATGACCAACGAAGAAAACCCAGCCCCTGAAGAAGACTCACAACCGGCACCAAAAAGAGCTGCGCAGCGAGCCGTAAAAGAGTTTTTGGTTTTTCTACGTCAGCGCTTAAGCCTTGACGATGACAAAGCAAACCCGGAGGAAACGGAAGAGTACATCCGAAAAGGAATCGAATTTAAAGGCACCAATGTTTGGATTTTGATTTTTGCCATATTGGTTGCGAGCATTGGCTTGAATATGAACTCAACGGCCGTTGTAATAGGTGCGATGCTTATATCTCCACTTATGGGTCCGATTATGGGTGTTGGCATGGGTGTTGGTATCAATGACTTTGAACTGATCAAGAAGTCTGCAAAAAACCTCGGATTAATGGTTGGTATTTCCGTTGCCACTTCAACCCTATACTTTTGGCTTACGCCACTTAGCGATGCACAAAGCGAGCTTTTAGCTAGAACTACGCCCACCATTTGGGATGTTTTGATCGCTTTGTTTGGAGGCTTGGCAGGAATTGTAGCCGGTTCACGCAAGGAAAAAAGCCATGCTATTCCCGGTGTGGCTATTGCAACAGCACTCATGCCTCCTCTCTGCACGGCCGGTTTTGGAATCGCCACAGGTAATCTGGCCTATTTTGTAGGTGCGTTTTATTTATTTACGATCAATTCAGTATTCATAAGCTTCTCCACGATCATCATCGTTCGCTTTTTGAAATACCCGACCAAACAGTTTGTCAATGCAGAACGAGAAAGAAAGGTAAAGCGATGGATGGCCATCTTCGTTATTCTTTTCATCATGCCCAGCCTCTACATCGCATTTAATTTGGTTAAAAAGAGCGTTTTTGAGCGAGAAGCAGGAATATTTATCAATGAAAATTTTCAATTTGATCAAGCGCAAGTAATCAGTCGTACGGTGAGGTCAGATGGCGACACCAAAAGCATCGAAATCGCATTAATCGGTCAGCCGGTATCAGAAGAAACCATTCAATTCATCAAATCCAAAATGAAGCAAAATGAGCGGCTTTCAGATGCGGAGCTGATCATAAGGCAAGGGCCAATCAACCAAGAAGGACTGGATATGGAAACGGTTCAGTTGATGAATCAAAGCATGAAGTCAGGCATCATTGAAGATTTATATAAACGCAATGAACAAGCCCTGGAGTCAAAAGAGAAAAAAATTGAGTTGCTCCAGAATGAAATTGTAAAACTCAAAGCAAATGAATTACCCATCGGTGATATATCCAGAGAGTTAAAAGCTCAACATCAGAACGTAGAATCTTTTACTTTGCTTAACAACCCAATTGTTCAGATGGAAAGCATGCGGTCTTATACCGTTATTTTTGCATATGTTAAATATAAATCAAAGCCTAAAGAAGAAGAAACCGAACTATTAAAAAACTGGTTAAAAACAAGAACCAAAGCCGACTCGTTGATGCTGATTATTCAAAACGATTGATCGAGAAAAGCACCGACTACAAAGCGTAATTCAATTTGATTCCTTTGATTTGTATCGCTTTCTAAATGAAGGCTCCTAAAGGCAACTTGAGCAATCCATGAGTGCATACGACCTGATTATTGATGCTTCTATTATTGTTATTCTCAGCTATTTATACAACCTAATAGCTAAGCGTTTCAATATTCCTTCAGTGTTGCTGCTGATCGCTACCGGCATCATCATCAATCAATTGGTGTCTTATTTTGGCATAGCCCATATCAACTGGTTTCCATACCTGGAGGTGCTCGGAGTAGTGGGTTTGATCATGATCGTTTTAGAAGCCGCACTTGATCTCGAACTAAAAAAGGAAAAACTTCCTTTAATCGGAAAATCGCTGCTGATAGCTTTTGTAGGACTCGCCATCTCAACAATCGCAGCAGCTTTCATCATATTGCTGTTACTACCGGGCTTTGATTGGTATTCTTCTTTGGTCTATGCCATGCCTCTTTCTGTTTTGAGCAGCGCGATAGTTATTCCCTCGGTTTCATTCCTCTCGAATGAAAAGAAAGAGTTTTGCATATATGAAAGCACCCTCAGCGATATTTTGGGCATCATGTTTTTCTACTTTCTGATTTCCTTCGCAGAACCTATTTCTAATGCTGAAGCTATTAGCGGATTTGTTTATGGGTTGATCATCACTATGCTTGTTAGCGTTGTTGCAGCATACGGATTGATCTATATTTTTCAGAACGTAAAAAGCCAGGTTAAAACCTTTCTTTTGATTGCCATTCTAATTTTGCTTTATGCCATCGGAAAGCAATTCCACCTCTCCAGCTTGATTATTATTCTGTTTTTTGGTTTAGTGATCAGTAACTCCGAAATTTTCTTTCCAGGATTTCTCAAAAGAACCTTAAAACCAGAAAGCATCAAGGCCCTTTTTAAAGATCTGCACATCGTAACCGGTGAAACTGCCTTTATCGTGCGCACTTTTTTCTTTGTGATATTTGGAATTACCATTGCCTTAGAATCGCTCTGGAGCATTAAAGTTATCCTCGTTTCGGTGCTCATCCTTATTTCCATCTATGGCATTCGGTATCTGATTTTCCAGCTTTTCATGGGTAAAGATATTTTCCCGGAAGTTTACATAGCACCACGCGGCTTGATCACGGTTTTACTCTTTTTTGCCATTCCGGAAGAACTGCAAGTTGCGTCTTTTGATAATGGCATTTTGCTATTTGTGATTATAGCTACAGGCATCGTCATGTCATGGGGAATGATTCGAGCAAGCAATAAATCACTCGATTCTGAGGTGATGGAATTGCTAGGAGAACTGAAGTCACCTGAAAATTTGGAAGAAAAGGATGACAATAACATTCCACCTCCTCCTCTAAAAGACAATTGATTAAAAAGTTTTCTTATTATAAAGAAGATTTAATCATTTATATGTATATACATTTATTGTTTAAGTATATATTTGCATCAATATTTAATGCGATATGATAAACAACAAGATACCCACTACCCAAAACGATGTAAAATCATTTATCAAAAATCGATGGAGTCCTCGAGCTTTCGCTGATCAGTCCATTACTCAACAGAGTCTAAACACGTTGTTTGAAGCAGCTAGTTGGGCAGCAAGCAGCATGAATGAGCAGCCATGGAACTACCTATACGCCCATCGCGGAAGTGAAGCCTATAAGAAGATGGTTGATTGCCTTGCAGATGGTAACAAAACCTGGGCAAAAAACGCAGCTGTTTTGGTCATTACAACGAGTAAAAAGCATTTTGACCGAAACGACAAACCTAACAGGCATGCCATGCATGATTTAGGCGCTGCCAACACTGCGTTGTTGTTACAGGCACTTTCACAGGACATTTATGGTCACATGATGGGTGGGTTTGATATGGAACAGACCCTCGACACATTCAATATCAATCCTGAAACGCACGAAATTTCCTGCTTCATGGCTTTGGGCTATCTTGGTTCTTCCGATATGTTAGATGAACCGCTTAAAGAAAGAGAACTCAAAGAACGAAGTCGAAAACCTCTTGAAGCCTTCACCAAAGAATTAAAAAAATGAACCACCGATTCATTGAGACAGAGCACAACTCCAAAGGAGCCATCAAAATGTGGCAGGATGAAACTGTCATTGCTGAACTCACGTTCTCCCGAATAAACGAGCACAACGTAATTGTAGATCATACTGAAGTAAAGCCCGTTGCACAGGGAACTGGCGCGGGAAAGAGCATCATCGAACATTTTGTGAAGTGGGCTCGCACCAATAATCAAAAAGTTCTTCCGCTATGCCCGTTTGCTAAATCGATTATCAACAAAAATGAGTCCTATCATGATATATTGAGAAAATGAAAAAGTTCTTGACCTCCAATAAAGCGTTTGATCTGGATATCGGGCTGTTCATTCTTCGTGTTTTTGTAGGATTCACCATGCTCTTTGGACACGGCTGGGGAAAAATGATTCGTGCTATGGATGGCGATTACGGATTTGCCGATGTTTTTGGAATGGGGGGAACGGCTTCACTCTTGCTGGCAATAATTTCAGAAGTAATATGCTCCGCATTTCTCGTGCTTGGATTATTTACAAGGGCAGCTCTGATTCCACTGATAATAACCATGCTGGTTGCCGTTTTCATCATTCATGCGGATGATCCTTTTTCAAAACAAGAATTCGGACTCCTTTACCTGATCCCATACATAACTTTATTTTTCACAGGAGCAGGAAAGTATGCCCTTGACGAAAAACTCAGTAAATAAACCCATGAACAACAGGATTATACATAAAGCAAAAACAAGAGGCTTTGCCGACCATGGCTGGCTTAAATCTTACCACACTTTTAGTTTTGCCAATTATCACAACCCAGAACGAATGCATTTTGGGGTACTGCGCGTTTTGAATGACGACCACGTGGAAGCAGGCATGGGCTTTGGTACGCACCCTCACAGCGACATGGAGATCATTTCTATTCCGCTGGAAGGCGATTTAGAACACAAAGACAGCATGGGTAATTCGGGCGTTATCAAGCAAGGTGATGTGCAAGTGATGAGTGCAGGCACGGGAGTTAAACATAGCGAGTTCAACAAAAACCAAGATAAAGCTGTCAAATTCTTACAGGTTTGGTTGTTTCCGAAGCAGAAAGGCCTTGCTCCACGGTACGATCAAATGAGTTTTAAGGCAGAAGACCGACATAATAAACTACAACAAGTGCTATCGCCATCACCCGATGACGAAGGCGTATGGATCCATCAGGACGCATGGTTTCACCTGGGCAGTTTCGATGCAGGATTTCAAACAAACTACTTACTCAAAAAGGCAGGAAACGGTGTTTATGCATTCGTACTTAGCGGAGAAGTCACCATTAATGGACATGAATTAAAAAGGAGAGACGGGCTTGGTGTTTGGGATATCGAGCAGATTACTGTTCGGGCAACAAAAGACTGTGAATTGCTCTTGATGGATATTCCTATGCAGCTTGGATAATGCGTTTATTTTCGCTCAATAGAAATGACTTTGCAAGCGAAACCTCATAAAGTATTCTGTATCGGGTTTATGAAAACCGGCACAACTACACTGAATCGTGCCCTTTCCATTTTGGGTTATCGCGTCAGCCATAACTCCTGGCGGTGGCTTAAGTATATTTTCAGGAATGACTGGCAAAGCATAAAAGACAAGATGAATGAGTGGGACGCTGCGGAAGACAATCCTATTCCATTGATTTACAAAGAACTTGATCAGCTTTTTCCCGGAAGCAAATTCATCCTCACAACACGTGATCCCGAAAAGTGGTATGACAGTGTGAGTTATCATATAGGAAATCTCAAAACGCCTATGCACGAATGGCTTTTTGGGAGAGGAAAAGGACTTCCTAAACAAGACAAAGAACACAGCATTCGTATTTTCAACACCCACCGCGAACGGGTCATTGAATACTTTAAAGATCGGCCAGAAGACCTTCTCATTATTGACGTTACAGAAATTCAAAACTGGAATACGATATGCTCATTTTTGGATGAAGAAATACCCAGCACTCCGTTCCCACATGCCAATAAAACCAACTACAAAAACGATAAACATGCCGGAATAAAGCATGGCATTCGATATTGGAAAAAGCGCATTATTAATCCGACTAAAATTTGCTGGTTCAACCATAAAACTTACCTTCCCTCTCCTAATCAAAGACTTGAAAGGCTATGAGCGCAAGCGTCACGAAAAAATACACCAACGGGGAGGTTACCGTGGTTTGGAAGCCTTCTACATGTATCCACTCAGAAAAGTGTTGGCGAGGATTGCCCTCGGTTTTTAACCCTAAAGGCAAGCTCTGGATTAACTTAGACGATGCGCGCACAGAAGATCTAATTAAACAAGTAGATCAATGTCCGTCAGGGGTGCTCTTGTGGCACAGAAACGATGAAGAAAAGCAATTATCAAAACCCGATAAAACGATGAGCAAAATAGAAATAGTTCCCAATGGTCCTATCCGCCTACATGGTGACGTATCCATCACCCACTCAGATGGCAAAGAAGAAAAAAGAGAGCGCATTACCGCGTTTTGCAGATGCGGCCTTTCGTCAAGCAAACCTTTTTGTGACGGAACGCACAAGAGAGAGCAATGGCAAGAATAGAGCGTTAGGTTATTTTGTCTCCTCCATTTGCATTTGTTTATCCGTGTCCGTAGGCATTTTCATTCCTTCCCTTGTTTTCACGGGTGTGCAGTCCATGGTGTTTGCAGGCCTGCTAAAGAAAAAGCGCAAACTAAAAATCAGCGGTCGGTATCGACTGGCAAAAAAGCCCATTGAAGACCTTCCATTTTCAAATGGCCAGGCATTTAACACAGGTGTCTCAATACTTGGAATGATCAACCAATCACCACGCATTTTAATGCCATATCCCAATTTATAATGCAACTGCGCATTCCATTGACCGGGATTTTCAAACCCGACTGGTGAGAGTGAGGATCCTGATTGGTTGGTTAGAAATGCATACCCACCATTCAACCCGATGGAATGTTGGATGAAATTATATTTTCCAATGCGCCAAATATGATTGAGGTTGAGAAAAAGCTCTGCGTAGTGAAAGCCAAAATCACCTTGGCTTCCTTCCATAGGGGTAAGCGGTGACTCAGCTGGTTTGGTTACATACTGGCCGTTCGCGCGCTCGCTTCCTCTTAAGCCTTTGTACGAAATTCCATAATCAAGAAATTCAAAAAACTTGAGGTATGGCAACATGCGATAGCGGCCAACTTCAGCATAAATTCCAGGCTTGCCTAACCCACGCACGCGGGCATCAAAAACCGAAGCATCTGTCTCGTCAAAGTTTTTGTTCTGATACACAAATGGCGTTAGCATGTAAGTTGCACCCGGGGCAAAATGCCAGCCATTAAGTTTATACTGTGGTGCCTTGGGCAGTATTTCGTTGTAATGCTTTTGAAACGAAACCGGCTTTTGTTTCGACCGCTTTTTTTGGGCATAAACCGATGTAAACCCAAGAGCAGAAATGAGAAGCAGGGAGATGATTGCTCGCATGAGCCAAAGGTAAGGCTGTAAAAGGCAAAAGGCAACGATCTTAATTTCTAATATCACAAAAGACCTGTCGATAAACATCCTTTCAACTCTTCTACCTTTAAGTTTGTTAAAGAATAAACAACCATTATGAAAACCCAAGTCATTCTCGTTACTGGAGCATCATCAGGAATAGGAAAATCAACTGCACATCGCTTGATAAAGGACGGCCACAAGGTATATGTTGCCGCACGAAGATTGGCCAAAATGAAAGATCTTGAGGATGCCGGAGCCACCGCCCTTGAAATGGATGTGACCATTGATTCCAATATGAACAAAGCGGTTGAGCAAATTATTAAAGAACAAGGCCGTATTGACGTATTGGTGAATAATGCCGGTTATGCCATATACGGTTCTGTAGAAGAAACGAGCATCGAAGATGCCAGAAGGCAATTTGAAGTAAATATATTCGGATTAGCACGGTTGACCCAATTAGTTCTACCCCACATGCGCGCTCAGAAATCAGGAAAAATCATCAATATGAGTAGCATGGGCGGTAAAATGTACACTCCAATGGGAGCTTGGTATCACGCCACAAAACACGCACTTGAAGGCTGGAGCGATTGCCTTCGTTTGGAGCTTAAGCAGTTTAACATTAACGTGGTAATCATTGAGCCGGGCGGCATCAAGACAGAGTTTGACGATGTAATGTATGATTCCTTAAAGGGTAACTCAGGAAGTGGACCTTACGCATCGCTGGCAAGCAAAGTAAAAAAGGGGTCAGACACCATGTATAACAAGCTTGCTTCAAAACCCGAAGTTATTGCCAAGGCAGTTTCAGAAGCGGTAAAATCAAAGCGACCCAAAACACGCTATAGAAGAGGATTTATGGCAAAGCCAGGTGTTTTTATGCGTACATTTTTTGGTGATCGTTTCTGGGATTTCGCAGTGATGAGATCAATTTAATTATTCAAAGGCAATTATTTTTTGAAGCAGTAATGAGTTTGGTATGGTTAATTTTTGTCCGTCCTCGGTTTCAATATGAACAAAATAGTAGCCAATGTCTTGTACCACGCCTTTCACAGGGTATTCCTTATCTAAAACCTGAATAGTGTGTCCCAATCTCAGAGGATGGTTAAAAAATAAAATCAACCCCGCACTGATGTTCGAAAGCAAAGACCATTGAGCGAAAAACGCAATGCCCAAAACGGTCATTACAGACGAGATAAAGAGAAACAATTCGTTTTGTTTTACTCCCCAAATGCTCAGCAACAAAAACACTCCGAGCAGAACAGCAATCATGTTGATCAACTTAACAGTCATGCG
>JBBDRU010000093.1:0-1399 GCA_040905305.1 Salibacteraceae bacterium
GAAACTATGACGGAGTGTATGTGGTGTAGCTTTCTTGTTAATCTTACATAATTTTGGATCTACAGGAAAGTTTGTGGGTAATTGAATGTACGTATATTTTTCAACGAAAAAATAATGAACCAGATATCCGAGTTATTTGAACATGTGTTAAACTTTGGTCCCGAATGGCAAGTAACCAACGTTGAGGTGGATGATGTGTCCAACCGGATTGAGGTCTATGTGGAGTTTACCGGCTCCAAAGCGCCTTGTCCAGACAGCGGGCAGCTGCTGCCTATTTATGATCATCGCGAACAACGCCGCTGGCGCCATTTAAACATGATGCAGTATCAAACCTGGATTGTCTGTAGTTTGCCGCGGGTAAAAGATGCCGATGGAAATGTAAAAACGGTGAAAGCTCCCTGGGCGGATATCAATCAACGGTTTACCTTTTGGTTCGAGGCGATGGCCATTGAACTGGCTCAACTAACCAAAAGCCCAACTAAGACAGCTGAGTTTCTGGGCAGCAGCTATGATGTAATTGCGGGCATTATTGGCAGGGCTGTCCGGCGGGGAGTCGAGCGGCGAAACGCCGAGGATTGCTGTGTAAAAGATTTAGCCATTGATGAGAAAGCCTTTCGGGCCGGTCATCACTATATTACCATTATCAGCTGCCCAACAACCGGACGTGTCTGGGATGTGGGACTGGGCCGCAAACAAAGCGATACCGAAGACCTGCTAAAGGGGCTGGACCAGCAGATTGGCCTCGATCAGGTTCAGGCGGTGAGCATCGATATGTGGAAAGCCTACATCAATGCAGTAACCACAAAGCTGCCCGGAGCCAGCATTATTCACGATAAATTCCATATTATCGCCTGGCTGAACAAAGCTTTAGATCAGGTTCGCAGGGCAGAAGTAAAAACCCAGCCGGTCCTGAAGAACACCCGCTATACGTGGCTGAAAAACACCGAAAACCACACAGCTAAACAGGCTGACAGCTTCCAGCAAATCAGCCAGTTGAATCTAAAGACCAGCCAGGCATGGCTGATCAAAGAGAACTTTAAAGGTGTCTACGAGCAGCAGTCACCTATTGAAGGATTCCATTATTTTTGCCAGTGGGCAGAGGATGTTTCCCGGAAAGCTATCGGAGCATGCCAAAAAGTAGCAGAGATGTTTACAAAGCATCTTATGGGGATCTTAAACTATATCTCCTACCCGATAACAAATAGCAGGGCTGAACAAGTGAACTCCAAAATTCAGCAGTTAAAATCTATTTCGAAAGGCTACCGGAACTTTGATAACTTTCGAAATGCCATCCTGTTCTATTTTGGAAAATTAAACCTCTACCCACAAGGTTTCCTGTAGAACCATAATTTTTTATGCTTTCTCATCAACGCCTGAATAGACGAGGAAGAATATTTAC
>JBBDRU010000094.1:0-1395 GCA_040905305.1 Salibacteraceae bacterium
AACAGGTTCGACTTGAAAAATTAACTCAACTTAGAGAACTGGGTGTTAACCCTTACCCTTATAAATTTGATGTTTCGCATACGGCTGCAGACATTTCAGAAAATGAAACCCTCCTAAAAGATGACGATACCCCGGCTACTGATGCCGCCAAGGTGTCTGTGGCAGGACGCGTCATGACTCGCAGAATAATGGGTAAAGCCTCATTTTTTACGGTTCAGGACTCAACCGATACAGTACAGGTTTATATAAGGCGTGATGATATTGGCGTAGAGGAATACAATACAATTTTTAAAAAATTGGTTGATATCGGAGATTTTGTAGGTATATCCGGTTTTGTATTCAAAACCAGAACCGGCGAAACCACGATTCATGCTGAGTCTTTTGAACTTCTTTCAAAAACAGTTCGTCCACTCCCTACTCCCAAAGAAGTGGAAAATGAAGCGGGTGAAATTACAAAGTATGATGCTTTTTCTGATAAAGAGTTGCGGTACCGGCAGCGTTACGTTGATTTGGTAGTTAATCCGGAAGTGAAGGATGCTTTTGTCAAACGCACGAAGATGGTTCAGGCGATGAGAGAGTTTATGAATGATAAAGGTTATATGGAAGTTGAAACACCCATTTTACAGCCCATCTATGGAGGTGCAACCGCCCGGCCGTTTGTAACCCATCACAATGCCCTGGATATGCAGCTCTATTTGCGTATTGCCAATGAACTCTATTTGAAACGGTTGATTGTAGGAGGTTTTGACGGTGTTTATGAGTTCTCTAAAGATTTCAGGAATGAAGGGTTATCCCGTTTTCACAACCCTGAGTTCACTCAGGTAGAGCTCTATGTTGCCTATAAAGATTACAACTGGATGATGGATTTCATGGAAAAAATGGTGGAACATGTGGCCATCGCACTCCATGGTTCTACAAAGGTAACCGTTGGTGATCATACAATTGATTTCAAGAGTCCATGGCCAAGAGTACCTATGTTCGAAGCCATTCAAAAAGAGACCGGATTTGATCTCTATGAGAAAAGTGAGGATGAAATCAGTTCCATCGCCAGGAAACTGAATATCCACGTTGAAGATGGCATGGGCAAAGGTAAAATCATCGATGAAATTTTTGGAGAATATGTTGAAGGAAAACTCATTCAACCCACTTTTATAACCGATTATCCGGTTGAGATGAGTCCTTTGGCTAAAATGCATCGGAAAAAGAAGGGTTTGGTTGAACGATTTGAAGCTATATGCAATGGCAAGGAGATTGCCAATGCTTTTTCTGAACTTAATGACCCCGAAGACCAACGCAGACGTTTTGAAGACCAGGTGCGTTTAGGAAAAGAGGGTGATGATGAAGCAATGGCTGTTGATGAGGACTTTTTAAGAGCCATTGAATATGGTATGCCGC
>JBBDRU010000095.1:0-8286 GCA_040905305.1 Salibacteraceae bacterium
CTGAAATCAACCCCTGCAATGTGCTGCAACAAATCGTTTAAATTTTGTGCCGGCATTGTTTCGATTTGATCTTGTGTAAGCACTTGAACATTCCGCCCCGACTCCATAATTGAAGTTTCAATGCGGTTATCAGAAATAATCACTGAGCGCAGCTCATTGGTATCTTGAGCAATGGAGGCGAAGGGCAATAGTAAAAATGGCAATACTCTTTTCATGGTGTTTGTTTGGCGGTGCGAATATATCTTTCATGGCTTTTCCACCAAGTAATTTTATGTTTCTATGACTCCTGTCATTTGAGAGCAATATAACAATGACCACATTTGCACTCAAATCACCTCATTATGTCTGATAACGAAGAACAATTACTCCGCGCGCTTAAAGCAAAATTTGAAGCCATCGGACAAGATCCAAAAGTGCATTTAGAAGGTTTGCTGCACGCCAAACCTATCACTTACTGGGACTATATCCAAACCGATGCCTTGCTCAACCTTCAAACCCAACGAACAAACCAACCGGACGAGATGGTATTTATCATGTATCATCAGGTAAATGAATTGCTTTTTAAAATGATCCTTTGGGAAATAGAGCAAGTGGCTTACAAAGAAAAGCTGACACCATCTTTTTTTGCCGAACGTCTTGGGCGTATCAGCCGTTATTTCGATGTGCTTTCCTCTTCATTCACTGTAATGGGCGATGGCATGGAAGTAGCCCAATACATGAAATTTAGAAACACACTTACCCCGGCAAGTGGCTTTCAAAGCGCTCAATACCGCATGATCGAGTTTGCATCAACCGAGCTGATAAACCTTATCGATGTTCGGTTTAGGTCAACCATAGATCGAGACACTCCTTTTAGCCATGCTTTTGATCACCTCTACTGGCAGGCGGCAGGTAAAGACCATAAAACTGGTAAAAAATCAACGCTCATCCGCTTGTTTGAAGAGCGTTATATGGATGAATTTATCGCATTTATGAAGCGCTATAACACGCGCAATCTGTGGACACTTTTCCAATCCCTACCTCAAGAAGCACAGGACAACCGTGACCTACGCAATGCCATGCGACATTATGACCATACGGTGAACATAAAATGGGTAATGGCTCATTATGAAGCAGCGGGTAAATACCTCAACAGCGGTGAAGAAAAGGCAGAGGCAACCGGTGGTAGCGACTGGCAGAAATACATGCATCCGAAATATCAAAAGCGTATTTTCTTCCCTGGATTATGGAGCAAAGAAGAAATGGATCAATGGGGAGTAAACAACCTGGAGTCGATCGAAGTCCTATCCTAGTTTTGGATGGGCTTCCAGTTGTTCTAAGCGTTCTAAAACGGGTGGGTGTGAGTAATGTGCAAAAACATAAGCGGGATGAGGCTTTAGGTTGCCTAGGTTTTCTGCGGTGAGTTTTTTCAGAGCAGATGCCAAGGGTTGGCCATCATACGTTTCTTTGGCAAAAGCGTCTGCCTCAAACTCGTTCTTTCGGCTGAGCATGTTCATTCCGATTCCGATGAGCGTGCTGATCGGTGAAAAAATGATCCCAAAAGCGATAATTCCCACATGAAAACTCATGCTCTCAGCCCCCAAAGCCAACGAAAATTCGGGCATGCGCAAAAACAATCCCAATAGAAAAAGCATAACACCCGTTTGTAAGGTAGAAAGCACCAGGCTTTGACGTGTATGCTGCTTTTTGTAGTGACCGATTTCGTGGGCTAACACTGCCACGATCTCTTCTTTGGTTTGCTGCTCGATCAAAGTATCATAAAGCGCGATGGTTTTCTTAGGCCCAAGTCCGCTGAAGAATGCATTGGACTTTGCACTTCGTTTTGATCCGTCCATCACAAACAAACGATCCAATTTGAATCCTACTTTATCGCAGTAAGCCTCTATCGCTGAACGTAATTCCCCTTTCTCAAGTGGTGTAAACTTATTGAAAAGGGGCATGATCCAGGTGGCGGCAAACATGGTCATGAAAACTGAAAACCCGCTGATCACAAGCCATGCCACCCACCAAAAATGATCTCCCAACGCATAAAACAACCAAATGATCAATGCACCAAGCGGCACTCCGATTAAGAGGGAAAGTCCAGCTCCTTTGAGCATATCAAGAATAAATGTCTTTACGGTGGTCTTATTGAACCCGAAACGTTCTTCGATCACGAAAGTGCTGTAAATGCTAAACGGCAATGAAATGATGCTCGAACCCAATCCCAACAATCCAAAATATGCCAGCGCCAGCAAAATGGGCTGATCTACATACATCCTTAGCTGTGTATCAATCCAGCCGAACACCCCAAAAACAAGTAACAATAAGGTCAACACAATGCTAATGGACGAAGCAATAACTCCTACCCGACTGTTTGCTTTGTCATAAGCTAACCATTTAGCATAGCGTTCTTCATCATAAATACCTTCCGCTTCGGGAGGCATTTCAGGTGACTTTGCCTTATCATTGAGATAATCAAGATACTTCTCAAACAAAAAATTGATCACCGTAATGGTTATGATCGCGTAATAAATGGTTTCCGTCATGGTGTTCGCTCCAAAAATTCTAATACAACATCCAGGTAAACGCCATAGCCCATAACAAAAGGTACATTGTTATGCACAGCCCCTTGCACGCGATGGGCGATGGAGTAGCTTCCATCATAATTGTTAAATACCACTTCCCCATGTGTTTCGATGGACAGAAAATCATCATCTGTTCCGTGTATCCAGAAAAACGGTTCCTCCACCTTTCTTATCTCATCGCCATTGTTGATTTCCAGATCAGACACAAACGATCCCGGAAGCGATAAACCGGAAGCATCTTGGATCATAACATCATCAGAAGCAAAAGGCGATTCGAGCATCAATTTTGACGGTTGCAGTGTTCGGGGATTCGCGGTTAATTCTGTGGCCGGTGCCGAACCCATGCTAAATCCATACGTGATCAATCGGTCTGCCGTCAATCCGTTTTCCTTCAACCACTTCATCGCAGCATCTGTGTCAGCATACAAGGCACCTTCGCCAGGTGTGCCTTCAGACAATCCATAACCACGGTAGTCAATCGCCATCACGCCAAACCGGTTTTTGTGCCCCGTATTCGCAAGCAGTTTTATCCGCGGCCAATAATAATCTAAATGCCCCGTATTTCCATGCAAATAGAGGATAACCGTGTCTTGACTAATGCTACTGATGTCACCAACATAAACGGCATAGATCTCTGCCAAATCGCCATCCAAATCACTGTTGAGCGTAAATAAATGAAGGGTTGAATCCGGCAGGTCAAAAGAATTGTCCAATTCGATTTCGGTTTCGCCTTCAAATTCATCCAGTTTATATTCCGTAATATCAGTATTTGGATTGTAGAGAAAGCTGTCCATTCTGAGGCAGGAACTCAACAACAAAGCAAAAATTATAACCGCCCATGTATGCTTCATCATTTCACTAGTTTTCGGTTTATTCCAACATAAATTCCAGATGTTCCCTTATTAAATGGCGTAAGGTAATCCACCACCAATTTATCATTCCGATAATTCATTCCAATGTAACGTGCTTCTATTTGAAACGACCATTTTTCACGATTAAACTGATGCCCGAAAGTGATGTAGGGCATGATCTCATGATTCTGGACTTGCTCATGGGCTTTTTCACGTTCCAATTCAACCCAGGTGCCGCCACCGGCATAGAAAAAATGCTGCTTTTCATCGAGGTATTTCCACCATCCCAACAGGTCAATCTGCGGATAGGTGCGCATGTTTCCGGCATTAAAATCATAAAACAGATTTAGTGCAGGAGCCGCGGTCATTCCAAAGTTCTGCGCCTTGTTTTCAAATAGTTGAATGTGCAGTCCGGCATCAAGCTGTGCCACTCCAAAAAGCAAGCTCGTGGTGTGTAATCCGGCTGAGACCGTCAAACCCGTATCGATACCTTGCGCATAACCCACAGAAGAAAGCGGCATGGGCAATGGAATTCCTGAAAATACAATTCCGGGACCGCCAAAACTCGCTGAAAGCTGCTTCTCCCCTTTTTCCAGGGGTTTTACCACGCGGGAAACGTTGCACGAAGCAAGCAACACGGTGAAGACCAAAATGGATAATCGTTTAAACATAGCCCTGGTATTTTCGGATAAACCATTCTACAGACATCAGTAAAGCTATGATAAACATCAATACCTTCCAATCGATAATGCTCGTCCACTCTTTGGATGTGTGAATAACCGTTCTGGCAGTGTCGAGTTCATTTAATTGCTGCAAGAGATCACCCGCATTTTCAATGCGATAGGCTGCTCCACCTTTTCGGGCAGATAAATCGGTTAAAAACGCATGATCGGCCACTAAATCGATGAACTCAACGCGATTTTTTACCACTGTAAATGATCCATTCTTTGAAAAGCGTTCACCGTTCACCACCATGAATGCTTCCCACTGATATTCCCCGGGCGGCAAAGAACCGGTGGTGATCTGATATCCATTCCCAGCCGGCTTAAACTGGTATTCATATTGGGAATTTGCCGAATCAGTCACGGTCAAATTCAATGCCTCGTTGTTGTTTAGTTCATACGACTGATTGTAATACTCAGCCGTAAATTTTACAGGTTCACCTTCTTTTATGCGCTGTGGAACGGCAACATCAAGTCTTGTTCGCTTTTGTTTTATGGCTAAATACTGCACGGTTTTCTGTATCAAACGATCGGTCCATACGGGTGATCCGCTCAGGCTCGATTCATACATGCGCCACCTCCACCAACCTTCGGCTAACAAAACGCCATGTTTTAATCCACTCTTTTCGGTGAAAAGCAAAAGGGCTTTTTCCGTTTTAATGTTTCCGATGCGCTGAAATAAGGCCGTTTGCTGGCTTACATCTATTGCGTAATCTCCAAATGGGGTTAGCAAAGGCGGAAACCTACGCAAGTCTTCATTGCGCTCCAAGTTGAACAAGTTGAACTGTTCGTTTACAAATGCTCCGGATTCATCCATTTTCATGCGCGGAGCGTCAATTTTTAATCCAAGCCCAAGATTGTTGAAGTGCAACAGGCTGAGAGAACTGCTAAAAACAAACAGGATCTGTTTTTCCGCTTCTATAATAGGCTTGATTTTATTTTGATCATTGGCGTTTGCCGGAAGACCGTGAAGAATAAAAAGATCTGCCGCTTCGATGTTCTGATCCCAATCAGCTAGCATGGCAACATCGACCTCGTATTGATCGCTTTTTTCAATGGCCATTTTCATCGCGGCAATATCAGGGTGCGGAGCATGAGCCAACATTTGCACTTTTGTGCGATTATCCAGCACTTCTATATAAACGTCTGCGGAATTGTTTAGCAGGTTTGACTCTTCTTCCAGCAAATCCAGTTCCACCGTATAACGATTCACTCCTATGCGATCTGCGGTAACCAAAAACCGATATTCCCGCGTAAAATCATTATTGTCTATGCTTATTTCCTGTTCATCGATCACCGCGTTGTTACGCTTTAGTTTCAGGCTCACCTGTTCTCCTTTAAACTTTCGGGCATTGAGCATCGCTTTGATCTCAAAGTCATTGTTTAAAAACGCGAGTTTATTGCTGAGCACCTGAGAGAGTTCGATGTCTGCTCTCATACTGGTGTCACCCAGCATAAGGGAATACAGTCCGGCACTGGTGTTTAAGCCGAGGTAGCGCGGGTCTTTTCCCTGATTGATGATGCCATCGGAAACAACAACAATAGCACCGATGTTTTCGCCATAAAAATCCTCGTTAATGCTCTCCATTACCACTCCTAAATCGGTATTGAGTGAATCAAATGCAGCAGCGCTATTGCCCATTTCAATGTGTGTTGCAAAAGGAAGGCGCACGATTTCATATTTGCCCGAAAGCTGCTCTTCCACGGCTGCCGAAAAACGATTTACCGACTCGCGATCTTCGGCATTCACCGATGCTGACCGATCTTCATAAAGGAGCAGCTTGGGTTGCTCTTCGTCATCAACCAATTGAATGATAAATGGTTGGAGCAGTAGAAACCCCACCAAAACAATCACCATCCAGCGCAAAGACGCCAAGAGCAACGTGAGTTTTAAAGGCCAGTCCTCGTTTCGGTTGCGATAGAAATAAAGCCACCAAACCAGCAAGGTCGCAACAAGTGCAATCAGCATGAGCCACGCTCCGGAATATTGGAAAGATATGTTCAAATCAGATCAAGCTATGGCTGCGAAGATATCAGGTAAGCATGCCACCATCAACGTTGATCGTTTGGCCTGTGATGTATGCGGACATATCGCTTGCGAGAAAGAGGGCCAGGTTTGCTACATCCTCTGCACTGCCACCGCGCTTAAGCGGAATGGCATCACGCCAGCTCTGAACCGTGGCTTCGTCTAGAGCGCCTGTCATTTCGGTTTCGATAAACCCCGGGGCAATGGCGTTGCAACGGATGTTTCGCGATCCAAGTTCAAGCGCTACTGATTTTGTGAATCCTAAAATACCGGCTTTTGATGCGGCATAATTTGCTTGTCCTGCATTGCCCTTTACTCCTACTACCGAACTCATGTTAACGATGGAGCCTTTGCGCTGCTTGAGCATGGTGCGCTGCACTGCTTTGGTCATGTTGAATACCGATTTCAAGTTGGTGTTGATCACTTCATCCCATTGCTCTTCACTCATGCGCATCAGCAAGTTGTCACGGGTAATTCCCGCATTGTTGATCACCACATCAATGCTTCCAAATGTTTCCACCACTTCAGCGGCCATCTTTTCGCATGCCGAATAATCAGCAACATCAAATTTATATCCTTTTGCTTTCACGCCCATGGCTTCCAATTCTGTTTCAAGCGCACGGGCTTTTTCGTCAGAAGAAACATAAGTAAAAACTATGGTTGAGCCTTGCGCTGCAAACAATTCAGCGATGCCTTTTCCAATGCCTCTTGTGGCACCCGTAATGATGGAAACTTTATTGTCGAGTAATTTCATAACCGTGTTTTATTGTGGACTTCAAATAAAAGTAAAGATTTGCTTTCTGTGCTTTGAATGCCAACTTCTGCACTAACAACTTATCAAGAATCCGATTTGTTGCGATTTCAGTCATCAACCAAAGAAGATGTAAGCGATCACAATGGCGGCAATAATTCCACATAAATCTGCGATGAGCCCTGCACCTAAAGCATAGCGGGTCTTTCTGATGGAAACCGATCCGAAGTAAACGGCAAGGGTATAAAACGTAGTTTCGGTTGATCCTTGAAAAACGCTGGCCAATCTTCCAACGAAGCTATCGGCTCCGAAAGTGTTCATTTGCTCCACCATCATTCCGCGGGCACCGCTTCCACTCAATGGTTTCATGAGTGCAGTGGGCAAGGCATCTACAAAACGCGTATCATCCATAAACAGGGCGAAAAACAAACCCAGCGCATCAACCATGTAATCCATGGCTCCACTTGCTCTGAACACTCCGATGCCCACAAGCATGGCCACGAGGTATGGAATGATTTTTATGGAAATTCCAAAACCTTCTTTCGCCCCTTCGATAAACGTTTCATAAACATTAATACGCCTGAACAGGGCCAACACAAAAAACGCCATGATGATACTGAGGATAATGCCATTCCCTGCCGTATTGCTGATGGCCGCAACGGTAGATTGCTCAAGTGATGAGAAGCCATAGAGCATAGCCGCAACAAGAGCTGTAAAACCACCCAACCAGGCCAAAATTACAGGTTGAAATAAATTGATGCGCTGCTTAATGGCCACTGCGATCAAACCTCCGAGGCTCGCGAAATATGTTGCGAGCAAGATGGGGAGAAAAATATCTGCGGGGTTCACTGCTCCCTGAGCTGCCCTGATAGCCATCACGCTGACAGGAACGACTGTAAGCCCTGAGGTGTTGAGCACGATGAACATGATCATGGCATTCGATGCTTTTTCCTGATCGGGGTTGATGGTTTGCAATTCATTCATCGCTTTTAACCCTAGTGGTGTGGCCGCATTGTCCAGACCTAGCATGTTGGCCGAAAAATTCATCATCATCGCGCCAATGGCCGGGTGGTTTTTCGGAACCTCCGGAAAAAGTTTGCTAAAAAAAGGAGCCACAATTCTGGTGAGGTACCTGACTGCTCCGCCTTCTTCGCCAACTTTCATGATGCCTTGCCAAAGGGTAATCACTCCGATGAGGTAGATGGAGATATCAACACTCACCTTTGCCATGTCAAAAGTGCTTTGCACCATGTCGCCAAAAACGGCAGTATCGCCAAAGAATAAAAGTTTGATGGCGCCCACCACAAAAGCAATTAAGAAAAATGCCACCCAAACGTAATTCAATGCCATGCTTCAAAATTGCAGAAAA
>JBBDRU010000096.1:0-8241 GCA_040905305.1 Salibacteraceae bacterium
CATGTATGTTGGCCCAGCCATCATGTACACCATTAATTTGATCGTGTTGTTTATCATGGTCATTTTTACGATGCTGAGCGTTAATCCAACGCTTACTTTATATGTATTAACACCACTTCCGGTGTTGTCCGTCCTGATTTATTGGGTAAGCCGTGAGATCAACAAACGAAGTGAAGCTGTACAAGCCAAGCTCAGCGATCTGTCCACATTTGTGCAAGAGGCTTTCAGCGGAATTCGGGTGATCAAGGCCTACAATCGGATTCCAGAGCGTGCACATGAATTTACAACAGAGTGCAATGCATACAAAACCACTAACCTGGACTTGGTGAAAGTAAACGCATTGTTCATGCCGGCCATGATTTTGTTGATTGGACTGAGCACCATTCTCACCATTTACATAGGTGGACAACTCACAATAGCCGGTAAAATAAGTCCCGGAAACATTGCGGAGTTTGTTATATATGTAAACATGTTGACATGGCCGGTGGCTTCGGTTGGCTGGGTTACTTCACTTGTTCAGCGCGCTGCTGCCAGTCAACGAAGGATAAATGAATTTATACAAGCACCCGAAGACATTATCAACCCAACAAATGAACCGCTGGAATCTCATGGATCAATAGAGTTTATTAACGTGTCGTTTGATTATCCTGACAGTGGCGTGAAGGCACTGAAAAATGTTTCCTTCAAAGTGGATCAAGGTCAAAGTCTGGCAATTTTGGGACATACCGGATCGGGAAAATCCACCATTGCCAATCTGATCTGTCGCCTATATGACCCGAGTTCAGGAATAATAAAAATAGACGGAATAGATTTAAAAACTGTAAACCTCGATGCTTACAGAAGTAATATTGGTTATGTTCCGCAAGATGTATTCCTCTTTTCAGACACCATTAACAACAACATCGCTTTCAGCACCTCGATTGAAAACTCAAATACTGAAGCCGTGATCAATGCTGCAAAAAACGCACATGTAAAGCACAATATAGAAGACTTTTCCAAAGGTTTTGATACCCGTGTTGGCGAGCGAGGAATCACGCTTTCGGGTGGACAAAAACAACGCATCTCTATTGCCAGAGCCATCATAAAAGAACCTCAAATTCTAATTTTTGATGATTGCCTGTCGGCAGTGGATACAGGAACCGAGGAGCTGATTCTCAAAAACCTTGAAGACTTAATGGTAAACCGAACAACGATCATTATTAGTCATCGGGTGTCATCGGTAAAAAACTGCGATAAAATAATCGTCATGGAAGAGGGCGAAATAATTGAGGAAGGTTCTCATCAATCCCTGATCGACAAAAAGGGTATTTACTTCGACATACACGAGCAACAGAAGCTCGAATCAATGAATATTATAGATTAAATGTTTTTCAATCAATATTTTTTTAGTTTTGCTTGAGTCGATCTAAAGGAGAATTAATTGAAAAGGCATGGAAGATAACGGAGCACAGGACAAAGAGGAGATATACGCAAACGCAGTAAGGGCAGGAAAGAGAACTTATTTTTTTGACATTCGATCAACTAAAAACAAGGATTTTTACTTAACCATCACAGAAAGCAAGAAACGTTTTGATGAAAACGGTGATGTGAGTTATCAAAAGCATAAGTTGTTTTTGTATAAGGAGGATTTTGAAAAATTCTCAGAAGCCTTGAGCGACAGCTTTAAAAAAGTGATTGAACTAAAAAAAGAACAAAGTCAACACCTTGAAGAGCGCCTTGATAATACGTTCACTGATATCAGTTTTGACGAATTAGGCGAGAACGGACAGGAAAAGTAGGTCGATCAAAACTGCTCATACCAGCTTTTGATTACTTTCAAAGCTGGTTTTTTCTGAGGTGAGTAGTCATTCCCTTTTTTCATAGGATGGTCATATCGGGGATGCCATTTCCAAATGAATCCTCCCGCAATAAAAGAGCTTGACCAAAAGGTTTTAAAAAATGCTCGATAAGCATTGAGTTGACAAAGGTCATTCACATGAAGAAAGATTTTTTCTTCGGATGCAATAATATCCCATTGATTTCCGGCACAATGACGAACGCTTCGATAACCAAACTCTGTGAAAAGTATGGGCTTTCCCACCCTCTGAGATAATAACGCCAGTTGTTTTTTATGCGATTGAAGACAAGTGCTCACAATGTCCACATCTGCCACAACGGATGAGTCACATGGAAAATAAGCATCAACACCAATGAAGTCCAGGTCATTCCAAAACGTTATGTTTTCATAACTATCCCAATTGGCCGCATACGTCAATGAGCCGTCATAATGGTGTCTTACAGAATCAATCAGTGATATGAAAAACTCATCATAAACAACTTCAATGCTAGAAAGTTCCGTTCCAATACAGAATAAATCTACCTGTAATGAATCAGCAAGTTGAGCAAAATGGATGATGTAATCGGCATAAAACGACTGCCAAACCAGCCATTCATTTTCGTTGAGCATTTCAAGATCACCGATCCATGAACCGTCATGCAGCCAAATCTGAGGCTTCAGCATTACCTTAAGCCCAGCATTATGAGCCAAACGGACAGCTTCAGCAATACCTTTGGTCGTTTCACCTGACCACTGCCATTCCGTATCAAATTCTAATCGGGGAATAAAGTTGTCTCCGAAAGCAAATGGAGTGAGGGCAACATAATTGGCATGGGTAGTTTTGAGCGTATCGAAATGTCGGGGAAGCATTTCATCTTTTTCAGCAACAACGCTAAAACCATTGATTTTTGATGGGTTTTGTGCACCGCACAAGCTCATCCAAAAACAGTAAAACAGTATGAAAAATAATAGAGGCCGTTTCATCACAAATCAAGCAAACCTTCGGGCAATTCAAGATGAATAAAAGCTTTCTTGTCGTTTATACTTAAAATATACTCAGGAACCAAAGGGATCAACCAACTGCGGTGTTCGTTGCTAACCTCTAGCAAAAGTTGAGTTGGCTGTTCAATTACATCGCTTACATTCCCAAGCTCTCCCAGGTCTTCTACCATGACGGTATAACCGACAAAATCAATAGAAACATGCTTAGGCAGCAAGGTATCATCCTGAAACAGGTCAACACCTCTCATTTCTTCCACCTCTTCCTTGGTTTTAAGTCCGTCAAGGTGCAACTTAAATTTACCGGCATTTAAGGTAGAAAGCTCAGCTATTCGATAAGGAACGTAGGAGCCATCGTGGTTGATGAACAAAAACTTGAATGATGAAAACACTTCAGAAAATGCTGGTTCTGCTAGGCACACAGCCGCTCCTTGAAGACCATGAGGCTTAATGATAACACCAACTTTTGAATACTTCATAACAACAAAAAACCCTGATCATTAAAATCAGGGTTTCGAAATTAGTTATTTGGAAGAACGGATTTAACCTTCTTTTTTAGAATCTTCTTTCTTATCGTCTTCCGCCTTAGCCTCATCAACATCCTTGGCTTCGGCTTTTGACTCTTGCTTAGGTTCTTCTTTAGCTTCCTCCTTCACTTCTGCTTTAGTTTCTTCCTTCGCTGGTTCCTTAGACTCCGCTTTTCCTTCTTCTTTTGCCGTTTCTTCTTCTTTTCCGGCTAATGTTTCTTTCACCTCTTCTACTGCCTCTTCCACTTTTTCTGCAACAGTTTCTGCAGCATCAGTTACCGCCTCAACTGCTTGTCCAGCCGCATCTGCAATGGCCTCACCAGCTTCAGAAGCACCTTCAGTCACTTCCTCCTGTGGCGGAACAAGTGAAGCTGCGCGAGCTTCGTTAACCGCGCGCTCGGCTTCCAGTCGTGCCTTTCGATCGTCTTCCTCACCTTTGGTAAGGTTAGATTTTTTAGACTCAATTTTAGAGTGCTTTTCCTCCATCCATTTTTGGAACTTGGCTTCAGCTTGCTGCTCGGTAAGAGCCCCTTTAGTCACACCTCTCATCAGGTGTTCTTTCATTAGCACACCTTTGTATGAAAGAATTGCACGAGCAGTATCTGAAGGCTGTGCCCCGGTAGTAACCCAATGTAGCGAACGCTCAAAATCGAGGTCGATAGTAGCGGGGTTTGTATTTGGATTGTAAATTCCTAGTTTTTCAATAAAACGACCATCTCTTTTGGATCGTTGGTCGGCCACTACAATGTGAAAAAATGGTTTTCCTTTTTTTCCGTGGCGCTGAAGTCTGATTCTTGTAGACATAATATAAAAAAGTTTAATCGGTTCGTTGCGAAAACCGGGTTGATTAAAAACGGCTGCAAATATCTGATTAATTCTTATGAACCTTAGATAATGGTTGATTTTTTTTTACAGACCAAAATACAACAACACAAAACACATATTCATCGATCCTAAACTCGAATTAATCTATATCTCAATACAAAAAACCAACCCTTGCACTATCAGTTACGTTCTAAGCAATACCTTCGATCACTTTGTTTAAACAAACCTATGTTCATTTCCTTAGACCTCAACTTATGAAAATAACTCTACGCTTATTCATTGTCGCACTTGCGTCATTCCTTTCACTGGAACAGCTTTACGCCCAATGCTCAATTACTATCAATGACTTTCCTTACAAGGAAGGGTTTGAAGACAATCTGGGAAACTGGACTGGGGATGTAAATACCGGAGCAGGTATTCTGACTGGAAGTTGGAATAGGAATTCCGGAGGAACAACTTCAGGCAGCACAGGTCCAACTGGTGCAAACGAAGGATCTTTTTACGTTTACACTGAAACTAGCGCCCCCAATGGTGGACCACTTGATACATACCGCTTGGTGAGTCCTTGCTTTTCTATACCAAATAATTCTGCGCCCTGGTTTTCTTTTGATTATCACATGCTTGCTAATTCAGATGATCGTATGGGCTATCTGTTCCTTGAGGTGGATTCAAACTTATCAGGAAACTGGGACACACTTTGGTTTAAATACGGAACACAAGGTAGTAATTGGTTAAGTGATAGCTTGGATTTGGGTGAGTATGAAAATAAAACTATCAAACTGAGATTCACGGGAATTTCTGGTAGCAATACCGTTGATTTCTGGCAAGGTGATAGGGCTATTGACAATCTTTATTTATCACTAGGTTATGATCATGAGACACCATATTGCATTGGTGGTGAAGATGGAAGTATAAGTTGCGAGCCATTTTTCGGTGTTGGTGGATATACATATTTATGGTCTACGGGTTCAACATCTCAATCAATCGAACAACTTTCAACTGGAAGCTACACAGTTACCATTTCAGACTCATCGAACAATCAGCGGATTGTAGTAATCCCGCTAAATGATGGTAATGTATTGGTTGAGAATCAATTACCTTACAATCAAAGTTGGGAAGATGGACTTTCAGGGTGGTTTAACGATTCTATTGGTGATGATTTTGACTGGACCATCAATTCAGGAACAACTCCAACTGGCCCAACAGGGCCTCTAGCGGCAAGTCATGGAGTGGATTATATCTACACAGAATCATCTTTTCTTTCTGGTTTTGATTTAGCAATTCTCAATAGTCCTTGCTTTGATTTCCCTGAATCAACTGCTCCGTACATGATTTTTGACTATCACATGCGAGTGCAGGGCTTCGGTGGATCTGCTTCAGATATGGGTTCACTATGGATCATTGCTGACACAACTCCAAAGACTTTAAATACTGGTGACACAATATGGGAACAAATAGGTGCATCAGGAAATAATTGGCTTACCGACACAATCGATCTATCGGCTTATGCAGGAAATCATTTAACCTTGCGCTTTTCTGGTCAACTGAGCAATGGAATATCACAATACGGTGATCGAGCTATCGATAACATTAGAATTAGAAATGCTATTGAGGTGCAAGAGAGTTGCTCAGGATTAAGCGGTGGAAGTATAATATTGGATCCTCAATACGGCATTTCTCCATACTCTTACTTATGGTCAACTGGCTCCACAGCCTCTACCATTACCAACTTGTCCGCAGGAACTTACACTGTTACAATCACAGATGCAAATTCATCGACTCAAGTCAGACAAATACCTATTGATACTGCCCAGCTTCCTCCAACACCTTCCAATTTAAACGCAAGTCAAACTGAGTTTTGCGAAAACGCATTGATCCCAACTAATCTATCAGTAGATTTCCTCGACTCGACTTTGACATATTCTATCACTTCAAGTACTCAAAACGATTTGGGAACTGCTTTTACAGTTGGAGAATCCTTTAATACCCAAATCAATGATGTTTTTCCTTTTGCTTCGGGAGATGCAACAATTACAGTTTACTATAGAGGTGATGTAGAGGCTCCTGGTGAATACGTACAAGTTTTTTCGGAAAATGGCACTCTGCTAGCAACTGGTAATGACGGTGTTCAGCAATGTGGTGCATTATTTAATCCGACTTCTTTCAATGTTTCGGCCGACTCAATAAATTCTTGGATACTGGATAATCAACTTGAATTCGAATCAAATCCGATCGGAATGACAAGGTATTGTGGAACCGGGGGAACGCGATTCAGCCTTGAAACTTATTACGTAATAACATACCCCTATTCACCTTTCAAAACATATTGGTTTGAAAACTCTTGTAATAATAACCCCACGAATGCTATAGACAGCGGATATATAATCCAAGTAAACCCAAACACAACCACTACATTCTATTCAAGAAATTATGATTCGTATTGTGATACCTGGGGGGAGTGTGAATCTATAGAAATCACCGTAAACACCCCACCAACCGTAAACATCACACCACCTGCAGCTACCATTTGCAACAATAATGGTCAGAATTTAACGGCATCTGGTGCAAATTCATATTCATGGAGTCCAGGTGCTGGACTGAATACATCCACTGGTTCAACAGTCTTTGCCAATCCTTCGAGCACAACTACTTATACAGTAGTGGGGTCTGATAACAATGGATGCAATGATACTACGGATGTAACTGTTACTTTATCCCCTGACTTCACCATTACGTCCACATCTTCATCTCCGACCTGCGTAGGAGGTAGCAACGGATCAGCATCGGTAAGTGTTTCGGGAACTACTGCTCCCTATTCTTACTTATGGTCAACTGGTTCAACCAACACCTCCATTTCTGGCTTATCTTCAGGCACTTACACTGTTAGTGTCACCGATAGCAATGGTTGTTTGGATACGGAAACCGTAACGATAACCGCGCCAGCGGCTTCTTTTAGTGTTTCATTAGGCGAACAAACATCCATAAGTTGCAATGGCGGCACCACTAACCTTATAGCATTTTTTGCAAATGGATCACCTTCCTATACTTACAATTGGAGTCAAGGTGGCGGTGGAACTACAACCAATTTTTTTATCGCATCAGGTGCTGTTCCCGCTGGAACCTATACAATTACCGTTACAGATGGAAATGGCTGCTCGGACAGCGATAGTGTTGTAGTGAATGAACCTTCACCATTAGTGCTTGACAGCGTTATAGGAACCGACCTGCTTTGCAACAATGACAACAGTGGCACTGCAACCGCGCATGCTTCTGGAGGAACTACACCTTACACATACAATTGGATCCCTTCGGGAACAGGAGCTACCATCAGTGGACTGTCAGCTGGCACCTACACTGTCGCACTTACAGACGCCAACGGCTGCACCCCTAATTCAACTCCCAATGGCACTAGTGTTACATTAACCGAACCTCCGGCCATTGTAATTACATTTAACGGTATTTCAAACGTTACATGCTTTGGTGGAAACGATGGTGAAGCCACCGTTTCGGCAACAGGCGGAGTTGGAACCCTGGATTATTTATGGCCAAGCGGGGCAACCTCCACCACCGTAAACAATCTTACAGCTGGTACACATACCGTTACCGTTACCGATGATAACGGGTGTACTGACACCGCTTCGGTGACTATTATCGAACCTACTGAATTGATCGCTGCAGCTACCGTTGATGACAACGTGAGTTGTAATGGTGGTAATGACGGACAAGCGACTGCCTCTGCTTCCGGTGGAACGCCTACTTATTCTTACCTCTGGAGTTCGGGTGCGACTACTGCAACTGCTTCTAACCTCAGTGCCGGAACATACACCGTAACTGTTACCGATGATAACGGTTGTACTGACTCTGCTTCTATTACCATTACTGAGCCAGCATTATTAGTTGCATCTGCAACATTGGACAACAATGTTAGCTGCAACGGTGGTAATGACGGAGAAGCTACTGCCTCTGCAACAGCTGGAACACCAACCTACTCCTACCTCTGGAGTTCGGGTGCTACTACTGCAACTGCTTCTAACCTCAGTGCCGGAACATACACCGTAACTGTTACCGATGATA
>JBBDRU010000097.1:0-8234 GCA_040905305.1 Salibacteraceae bacterium
TGCTGAGAAGGTTGATTATACTGGTCGTTTTGTTTTCCATTCCGGCTCCGCTATTTTGCTGGGGCTTCTTCGGCCACAAAAAAATCAATCGCATCGCTGTATTTACCTTACCAACAGAATTGATGGGTTTTTATAAAGACCACATCGAGTTTGTGACCGAGCATGCAGTTGATCCTGATATGAGGAGGTACGTTTTGCCTGATGAAGCACCAAGGCATTACATCGATATTGATCATTACGGAGAAAAACCCTTTGATTTAGTGCCGAGAAATTGGTACGATGCAGTAGAAAAATTCACAGAAGACACTTTGCAGGCATACGGTATTGTTCCCTGGCACATAGATCGTGTTTATCGCAACCTGGTTTATGCTTTTCGAAAACGGGATTGGCCATACGTGTTAAAACTGTCTGCAGATTTAGGGCATTACATCGGTGATGCTCACGTGCCGCTTCACACTACCAAAAACTATAATGGACAACTTACCAATCAGCGTGGAATTCATGGCTTTTGGGAATCGCGTTTACCAGAACTTTATTCTGAAGGATATGATTACTTCACAGGAACCGCTCGAGTGATCCCAACTCCACTAGATGATGCCTGGGATGCGGTTGAAGCAAGTCATTCTGCCGTAGATTCAGTGTTGATGCTTGAAAGAGAATTGACAGAGCGCTTTCCTAAAGACCGCAAGTATGCGTTTGATCAACGCGGAGCAAGTACGGTTAAAACGTATTCACGTGATTTTTCTGCTGAATATCACATAATGCTTAATGGGATGGTAGAGCGAAGAATGCGAAGATCGATCATTGCTGTTGGTAGTTTTTGGTATTCTGCCTGGGTAGAGGCCGGAAAACCCGATCTGGAGGCAAAGGAGAAAATAAACCTGGAAGAGTTAGAAGAAGAACGAAAGAAGTTGGAAGCCCAAAAACTATCCAACGAAATCAAGGGCAGAGAACATGATGATTAATCAATTCTCCAAATAATTGCGCTTCGGTCGTCACTACAGCTCACCAGGCGGTTTTCATCCTCAAGAAAAATCATCCCATTGACAGAGTTAATGTGGCCATCGTGACTTTTACGATCCAGCCTTACAGGTTTTTCCTCCAAATCATGATCCCATATTTTAATGGTTTTGTCTCTGCTTGCGGTAGCAATCCAATTAGAATTAGGTGCTACAACAATATCATATATCGCAAAATTGTGGGCAGGAATGGCCTTTTTTAACTGAAATCCATTCTTTATATCCCAACGTTTGAGGTGCGCATCTTTTCCACCCGTGAGTAATTGACCATCAGCAGTAAAGGCTGCTGCGTTACAAGAGTCTGCATGGGCATCGAGTTCTTGAATAATGCGATGCTGCTGTGTTTCAAGCACGAGGCAACGGCCATCGCCACAACAAATAGCTGCGAGACTACCATCAGGGTTGGTGGTTGTTCGTCTCACTTTTTGGTCGGTGCATTGCAGGTGCCATAGCAATTCCCAGCTTTCAGCATCCCAAACCGAAACAGTGCCATCAGCAGATGAGGAATAGATGCGGTGGTTCACCGTATCATGGTGTAGATGAAATATACCTTTATTGTGAAGTTTGAGGTGTTTTATCTCTTTTTTAGACAACAGGTCGATCGTGTGAATTCCACCCACTCCCGTGCCAATAATCAACCGTTGCCGATCGATGGTCAGTAAACTGTAAACGGTAGATTCAACCCTTATCGCGAAAGGATTTGGCTCTTGAGCATTCAAGTTCCACTCTGCCACAACACGGTCAGCACCGGCAGTAAAAACAGTATTTACGGTTCTTCCTTTTGCAAGGGCATAAAGTGAAGCGCTGTGGGCTTTTAGCTGATTTTCTTGTGAGCAGATCAAATTACTTCATCAATGGCTTTGGCGAGTAGCCGATCTTTTTCTGTAATAATATCACCCGCGTCATGGCTGCTAAGTAAAATCGTTACCCGATTGTAAACATTCGTCCAATTAGGATGGTGTTTATGCTCTTCTGCCAGTTCGGCCACATCACTCATAAAACTCCATGCTTGTTTAAAGTCTTCAAATTCAAAGGTTCTGATCAATCCTTTTTTTCCTTCACCGAGGTCTTCTTCTTTCCAACTCATGCGATTAATTTGTCTCAAAAATATGGATTTCAATTAGGCTTTTTCCTTCTTATCCAGGTTTTACAATTGAGTAAGAAATAACTGGATGAATTTGTAGTATTTATTTTCTCATTTTCGTATCTGATTGCTAAAAAGTTTTGATTGAGGTTTTAATGGTTAAATTGAGATATAACAATTAAAAGGTGATAGTAACGATAACTTGTTTAGAGCAGAAAAGACGTTTTAAATTATTTGCATTGAGTCACTATAAAAAAGCCGGAAAATTGGTTGCATAACAAGAGATTTTATACTAGTGTATTTCACTGGGAAATAACGGAGTACCACACATAGCATGCAAAAAGAATTAGCTGTCCTTTTCCTGATGGCATTGATGTTTATGCAAGCCAAACCCCAATCTTATCAAGGACTGGTAATTGATGCTGAAACCAAAGACCCGTTGCCTTTTGCTAACATTATCGTAGGTGGAAACTCATCTGGAACAGTCGCCAACGTGGAGGGAGTATTTGTGCTGGATGTATCAGCAATGCAGCAAAACACCACCGTCTGGATCAGTTATGTTGGTTACGCGCGTCAGAAAATACTGCTTTCCCAACTTTTGAATCAAGAAGTTATCGCTCTCTCTCCGGCAGCTATTGATCTGAAAGGTTTTCAAGTATCTACAAAGGAGCGAGACCCAATTGAAATATTAAAACTCGTTGAGGAACGATTTGAAGAGAATCATTCGGTATCTGCTTTAAAACAAGACATTTTCTTGCATAGCATAGATCGTACACCTATTCCCGAGCTTAGTTCTGTGAAGTCGAAACGGTCTAACTTTCCCGGACTTACTGTGGAGCTCATTGACACGCTTTATGCCATGATGCCCAAAGAATTTATCGATTATCGTGATGTGCTTCTGACACGCTACACGGTCGATGATGAGTCTAAAATAATTCCCATACAAGCCATTTCACTTGAAGAAGGAGGTCAAAGCGAAATTTTCAAACAAATGGAAGAAAAGATGAGTTCTTTTCTTAAAGACGTGGAGTCAGCAGAAGAGAGCGAGGATATTTATTACAAGATCAGAACCGGAATTTTTGGTGCTCGGCTCAATGATGAAGAAACGGAAGACGAACAACAAGGCCCTGAAACCGATTCAATACACTTTAACGAGCCAACCAAATTCATCAATTCATCCATCACTTCAATACTTGCATCTTATGCTGATATTGAAAGCAATAACCTGGAGTTCATCACAGATCGCAGAAAGTATGAATATACCATCAACAGGGTTACCCTGATAGGGGAGGAATTGGTTTATGAAATTGCATTTGAACCAAAACGCAGCGGATTGTTTGAAGGAACCATGCACGTTTCAATGGATACCTATGGCATTCTTCAACTCGATTTTGCTTTTGCAGATGGAAAAGACGATGAAAATATCCAGCTTCTGGGAATAGGGCATTCCCTTAGCTACAAGAAGGCAAAAGTGATATTTGAAAATTGGGACTCAACTTATGTTTTAAAATACATCAATGCTCAGAAAAATGAATTCATATCCATTGATCGAAACGTTTCTATTCTAAAGAAACAGAAACGTTTTCTGTGGGATAAAGAATTAAACCAAATCAAACTTGATCTGGAGCTCAGTCTGAATGTCCAGAGCGATATCGAATTACTGGTAATAGATTACAACCCTTTGGATGAGAAAACATTTAATAAAAAAGAAGAACCTGAATGGACAACTTACAGGCGTGAGTTAGTCAATGATCCGAAATTATGGAATAATCGCACCGTATTGGCACCCACCGATAAGTTACAAGAGTATAAAAGACAACGATGACATCGGGTTTTATATAAAGACAAATTGCGCATAGATTTTGGGGTTTGTTCAAGCAGGTGTCATTTTCTATGATCTCAGCATAAACCCACATTTATCTTTGCAGCATGCAAGCAGCACAATCAATAGCCACCGCGTTTCAATTAAAAGAAAACCAAGTTTCCAGCGCCATTGCCTTGTTTGATGAAGGCGCCACCATTCCCTTTATTTCGCGCTACCGCAAAGAGCGCACGGGTGGATTGGACGAAGTGCAACTGCAATCGATCAAAGATGCCTACAAAGCATTGCAGGAGTTGGAAAAGAGGAGGCTTTTTGTGCTCGGTTCTATTGAAGAGCAAGGATTGTTGACGACAGAACTCAAGTCAAAAATTCTTGATTGCGATTCCATAACCACGCTTGAAGACCTTTACTTGCCTTTTAAACCCAAGCGCAAAACCCGCGCTGATGCTGCCCGAAAACTCGGTCTTGAGCCATTGGCAGCAGCGTTGATGAAACAAGATATCAGCGATGTGCATTTCTTCGCCAAGCGTTTTGTAAAAGGTGAAGTCAGCGATACAGAAGCGGCTTTGGCCGGTGCGCGCGACATCATGGCCGAGTGGATCAACGAACGACCTGCTGCCAGGGATATAGTGCGCAAGCACTTTGAGCGCGGAGCAATCATTCGCACCAAAGTGGTAAAGGATAAAGACGATCAAGACTCAAAGTTTCGCGACTACTTTGACTTTGAAGAGCCGTTGGGTCGTTGTCCGGGTCACCGAGTGTTGGCAATGCGCAGGGCAGAAGATGAAGGCGTGGTGCGCGTTTCCATCGCACCCGATCGCAACTCAGGCATTGAGCGCCTAGAACGTTACTTCGTAAATAAACAAGGTGCGGAAAGTGAGCAAATTCGCCTCGTCATTGCGGATGCTTACAAGCGTCTGCTGGAGCCTTCTATTGAAACAGAATTCAGAAATTCAGCCAAAGAAAAGGCTGACATCGAGGCCATTCATGTGTTTGCCGAAAACCTGCGGCAGTTGCTGCTGGCACCACCGCTCGGATCAAAGCGTATTTTGGCCATCGATCCGGGGTTTAGAACAGGGTGCAAAGTGGTTTGTTTGGATGCACAAGGTGCGCTGTTGCATAACGAAACCATTTTTCCGCATCCGCCTCAAAACGAGAAGAGTAAAGCAGCGTCAAAGGTGAGTACCTTGGTTCAAACGTATAAAGTTAAAGCCATAGCCATTGGCAACGGAACGGCTGGCAGAGAAACCGAGCGTTTTATTCAAGGCGTGCGCCTTCCGGCCGGTACTGAAGCGTATGTGGTGAATGAAAACGGAGCTTCCATTTATTCCGCTTCGGCTGTTGCACGGGCAGAATTTCCAAACTACGATGTGACGGTGCGTGGGGCGGTTTCTATTGGTCGCAGGTTAATGGATCCATTGAGCGAATTGGTTAAAATCGACCCAAAGGCCATTGGTGTTGGGCAGTATCAACATGACGTTGACCAGAAACTGCTCAAAGAAAAACTCGATGCTTCTGTTGAAAGCGTTGTGAACCATGTAGGCGTAGATGTGAATACGGCCAGCAAGCATCTATTGCAATACGTGAGCGGCATCGGGCCAAAACTGAGTGCGGCCATCATTGCCCACCGCAACGCCAACGGACCGTTTCAATCGCGCAAGCAGCTGATGGACGTTTCCGGTTTGGGCGCAAAAGCATTTGAACAATGTGCGGGATTTTTACGCATCTCAGAGGCAAAGAACCCACTTGACAACAGCGCGGTGCACCCCGAGAGTTACGCGGTGGTCAACGAAATAAGCAAAGACCTAAAATGCTCGGTGAGCGAGCTTGTGGGCAACGCGGCCTTGATTGACTCCATCGAATTGGAGCGCTATGTTTCAAAGGACATTGGTTTGCCCACCTTAAAAGACATTTCGGCCGAATTGAAAAAGCCCGGTCGCGACCCACGCGGCAAAGCCAAGTTGTTTGAATTTTCAAACGAAGTGAAATCCGTGAGCGACCTTAAAGTAGGCATGGTGCTGCCCGGCATCGTTACCAACATCACCCGCTTTGGCGCCTTTGTGGATGTAGGCGTAAAGCAAGACGGCCTCGTGCACGTTTCGCAGCTCGCAGACCGCTACGTCAGCGACCCTTTGGAAGTAGTAAAACTCAACCAAACCGTGCGCGTAAAAGTGCTCGAAGTTGATGTTGCTAGAAAAAGGATTGCGTTTACGATGAAGGTTTAATCAAATCCCCACTTCTAAATCATAATAACGCGCCTTTCTTTTCGATGCGATCTTCAATCCATCAATATAGGAAATGTGTAATTTATTCCGTGTCTCGTGTAACGCTGAGCGATTTGATTGAAGCGACTTTCGCGGTCAAATAAAATCAAATAAAATCAAATGAAAACAAGTCAAATTTTAACAACAACTACAGCTATAGCGTTAATGACACTAATCGGCTGTTCAAAGTACCCTGATGGTCCTATGCTAAGTGTTCGAGGAAAAACTGAACGAGTGGCTAACGACTGGAGGGTTGGTGAAGCTATAGACAATGAAAAGGACGTTACTGACCAATACCACCGCTATGAATACAACATGACTAAGGATGGCAAAGTGACCTTAACAGCTGAATACACCATTCTTGGCATAGACTATAATGTTGTTACTGAAGGTGTTTGGGCATTTTTAAACAACAACGAAAAGATTTCATTTGATTATGAAGATGAAAATCAGAACCGTGACTATGTTATTTTGAAACTCGAAGAAAAAGAAATGTGGCTATTGGAAGATAATGGTACACTAGAGCTTCATTTAATCCCACGTTAATCGTACGACTAAACCTAATTAACTACATCATGATTATTTCATTGAAAAGATCTGCGTTGTTCTTTGCTCAGATGTTTATCGTTGCTGCGTTGTTGCTTTCTTCGTGTAACGAAGGCTTGAATAGCCCAATTACCAAACGGCAACATAGAAAAGGCTATGATTTAAACTTTGCTCATAAGGCCAAGCCTGCACGAGCAATAGATACCAAAAAGCAAGAAGAGCACAAACCAAAAGCAATTGAGAAAACAGAATCGACAGCAGAGCGCAACCCATCCTTGTTTGCCAGCTCAGAGGAAGACCTTTCTCAGTTTGTTATTCCGGCAGAAAAGCCATCAACCACTTTCACTCCGCTCAATGTTGTGAAGAAATTAGCATCGGACAGACCAGTAATGAAGGAAGTGGTGAAGCCCATCTTCAAAGCAAAATCAAAACCCTATGGTAATGATAGCAGTGAAAGCGATGCTCGCAGTTTTTTATGGCTGGTCATTGTGATCTTGCTCATTTTGTGGCTGCTTGGGTTTTTGTCGGGAGGATTCGGTGTGGGTGGACTCATTCACTTACTCTTGATCATAGCACTTATTCTATTTATACTTTGGATGTTAAAGATCATATAGTCGATCAAATATGTTCAAGTTAGAAAAGGGGCGCTTCCACTGCGCCTCTTTTTTTCCAGGGCATCAAAAAATGAAGCTCAGCATTAAACGCACTCGATTTTGCTCAAGAAAATGTGAGTAAGAAGCGCAGCGATGAACCACTCTAGTACAATCTTTCGTAGCCTATCTACCGTTCGTTAAACACTGAAATTCTACAAAATTTAAAACACAACACATGGAAATATATATCTACAGCGCCATAGGAATGATCTTAGTCATTCTTCTCGCTTTGTTTATGACTTTTTACAAAGACCTCATGAACAGCATCAAAACTTGGTGATTCAATTGTCGAGCAAAGACCACAAACCAACAGATACACCTCCAACTGAGGAGTACGTCAGGTGTCCTCAATAGAATCCAAAGTAGCATCTGTTGAACCATACAGAAATAGAAAAGCCATAGCGTTGATTATTGTCGAAATAATCGACTGTGACATGGCTTAAAAAAAACACGAAATCACACACAATACCATATCATTATGAAAGCAACTGGATTTATTCTCTTGATTTTAGGCCTTATCGGAACAATCGTTTTTGGCATACAGGCCATGCAAGATTCCGATGGTTTTAATTTATTTGGAATCGAGATAATTGTAAGCAAAGCCACATGGACTCCATTAATTATCAGCGGTGCAATTTTGATCGCTGGATTGATTATTACTTTTTTCAGAAATAAATAGAATTGCATTTTTTGATCGTATAGGGTTAAAATCGATTTAATTTATCAATTTCAATAACGAGTTTCACCTCTCCCTGAATTCAGGGAGGGTGCAATTTCACTGCTTTCGGGGTTTCAGGACGGTTTTGATCAGGGCAACTTTGTCTCAACAAAAAACCAAAAATATAC
>JBBDRU010000098.1:0-1378 GCA_040905305.1 Salibacteraceae bacterium
TTAACCATTTGGATACCGACTTTCTTTTAATTCGAATACCAAAGAACCAATGCGCAAATGTGGGTAAAATGAACAGAGAAACGATCAATGCAGCTATCAAGGCAAAGGTTTTGGTAAATGCCAAGGGACCGAACAGTTTCCCTTCAGCAGCTTGCATGGTAAAGACCGGTATAAAACTCACAATGGTTGTGGTAACTGCTGTAAGTATAGCCGAACTTACTTCTGCAGCACCATTGTATATAGTGTTGATCAACTTTTGATCTTCTGTAGCTTCCTTGAGGTGCTTGATGATGTTTTCGGAGAGGATTACTCCCAAATCCACCATGGTACCAATAGCGATTGCAATACCGGAAAGTGCTACAATGTTGGCAACTACTCCAAAGTAGCGCATGGCAATAAACACCATGAGAACGGCAATGGGTAACAATGTAGAAATAAGCAAAGAAGCGCGAAGGTTAAAAACCAAAACAATAACCACTAAAATCGTAATCAGGATCTCCAATGAAAGGGCTTCTTCTAAAGTTCCCAGGGTTTCATAAATCAATTCTGAACGGTCGTAAAAAGGAACGATGGTCAGTTGACTCTCCTTTCCATTAGAGAGTACTTTCTTGGGTAAACCGGGAGCAATCTCTTCAATTTTTGCTTTGACGTTATTAATAACCTCCATGGGATTGGCTCCATACCTCGCAACCACGACACCGCCGACTACCTCTGCTCCATCTTTGTCGAGTACTCCTCTTCTCGCAGCAGGCCCGGTACTAACAACCGCAATGTCTTTGATGCGAATGGGAGTGTTGTCCTGCACAGCTACCACTGCCTTTTCAATGTCTTCAGTCTTTTTAATATAGCCTAAACCGCGAATTAAATATTCCGCCTGGTTTATTTCAATTGTCTTAGCTCCAACGTCTTTGTTTGACTTTTGTATCGCCCGCATCACATCTGTAATGGGAATGTCGTATGCTTTAAGTGCATCGGGATTGACATCCACCTGATATTCCTTGACAAAACCGCCAATGGAGGCCACTTCAGAAACACCGGAAGTAGCATTCAAGCCATATTTGACATAAAAATCCTGTACCGTTCGAATTTCATCCAAGTCCCAACCGCCGGTGGGGTTTCCATCTTTGTCTCTTCCTTCAAGGGTGTACCAAAACACCTGACCCAATGCCGTGGCATCCGGACCTAAAGTCGGTTGAACTTCCTCGGGTAACAAGCCCGAAGGCAATGCACTCAGCTTTTCCAAAATTCGGGAACGCGACCAATAAAACTCAATGTCTTCTTCGAAAATGATATAAATGCTTGAAAATCCGAAAATGGAGGAACTTCGAATGGATTTTACTCCGGGAATGCCCAACAGATAGGTCGTTAATGGGTAAGT
>JBBDRU010000099.1:0-8196 GCA_040905305.1 Salibacteraceae bacterium
CGCAGACGGGTGTAAATTGCCGCTGTTTTAATCAATATGACGCAGTACGGCATTTCTACCTTAAGTGTTATTCCCGGCAGGGCTGATGCTTCAGATGCTTCTGAGCAGGTGACCCAGTTGCTGTTTGGTGAACATTATGAAGTGAAAGAATCGCGCAAAAAATGGTTGCGCATTGTTTGTGCAGTTGACGGTTATGAATGTTGGATTGACGCGAAGCAGCACACCGAAATCGATGAAAAGTTTGCCGAACGACTTGAAAAACAAAAATTCATTCCTGTAAGCCTGGAAATGGCGGGAATTGTTGTTCGCGAGGATGATCAAAGCCTCACTCCTATTTTATTGGGTAGCTCATTACCTTTCTTCAAAGACGGCAAGTTCAAAATCAACAAAACCTGGTATTTATTTGACGGACAGGTACAAACGAAAGCAGAAAGAAAAAACATGCAATCCTTAGTGCAACATGCGTTGATGTTTGTAAACACACCCTATTTATGGGGAGGCAGACATCCATTTGGTATTGATTGCTCAGGTTTGGTTCAGGTATGCTATAAAATGATTGGCCGAAACCTGCCCCGCGATGCTTATCAACAAGCCAACCTTGGCCACTCCCTGAGTTTTATTGAAGAGGCCGAACCCGGTGATCTTGCATTTTTTGATAACGATGAAGGTAGGATAATTCATGTCGGAATATTGTTGGAAGACAATTACATCATACATGCTTCCGGACATGTGCGCATAGACCGCATAGACCATCAAGGCATATACAATAACTCAAACAGGGATTACTCGCATCGATTGCGGATCATTAAACGCATTATTGACTAAATCCATCACCGTCAACCATCAATAAACATCTTCACTGAATGGATTTCAATATGGACATTCAAGCGATTAAACCAATAACTCATTTTCACTTTAAAGCCAATTCAAGGCACGTATATTTGGCAACCCAAATCAAAGGCATTGATTAGTTTATTACAAAAGGAAATAAGTGACTTTTTATCATCCGTCATCGGCTATATGGTGATTGCTGTTTTTCTATGCGCTGTGGGTCTTTTCACATGGGTTTTCCCGATTGATATGAATGTATTGAACAGCGGCTATGCCAATTTAGACGCGCTATTTATGCTAGCCCCCTGGGTGTTCTTGTTTTTGGGTCCGGCTGTTACCATGCGCCTTTTTGCTGAAGAACAGAGAAACGGCACCATTGAATTACTCATGACCAAACCCCTTTCAGATTGGCAAATAATCTTAGCAAAATTTTTTGCCGGTTGGTTGCTGATGATCATTGCAATTTTGCCTACTGTTATTTATGCGATATCTATTTACCAGCTAGGTAGCCCAAAGGGCAATCTTGACACCGGTGGCATAATTGGCTCCTACATTGGGTTGCTTTTTCTTGCAGGGGCTTATGTTGCAATAGGACTGTTCGCATCCTCGCTTTCTAATAATCAAATCATATCCTTTATACTATCAGTATTCTTAAGCTTTATAATGTTTATTGGATTCGATTCATTGAGCGGATTCGTCCCTTCAGGCACAATTGAACGAACCTTTCTTTCACTTGGCATTCAACAGCACTACACATCTATGAGCCGTGGTGTTATCGATACACGCGATGCGATATATTTTTTCAGCTTAATCAGCCTGTTTTTACTCTTTACCAAAACCAAACTTGAAAGCAGAAAATGGTAGCGGGTAAAAAACAACAAAAAAAGTGGCTGGATCTTTCCACATTGGCGATGGCCGCAGTGGCTTTGATTCTATTGAATTACCTCGGCACATTCATTTTTGAACGCTTTGACCTCACTGTTGAAAAACGTTTCACCATGAACGATGCCACCATTGACCGGCTGGAAACCCTTGAGGATATTGTTTTTGTGCGCGTATATCTTGAAGGAAACCTACCTACAGAATTCAGGGAACTGCGTGACGCTGTGAAAGAAACGCTAGACGAAATGCGCGCCTATGCAGGTGAAAATGTTGTTTATGAATTCATCAATCCATCTGCCAGTAGTGATGAAGCGGAACGTGTTAAAGTATATGAAGACCTGACCAAAGACGGACTTCAATACACCAATATTCGTATGCAGGCCGGTGACAAAGTTTCAGAACAGATCATCTTTCCGGGCGCTATTGTTTCCTACAACGGAAAAGAAATCCCCATTCAACTGCTCAAAAGCAAGGCAGGTGCCACCCAACAAGAGATGATCAGTGTTTCTATCCAGCAACTGGAATACGAATTGATGAGCGCCATTCGGAAGCTTACAAGCACTTCAGATCTGCGCGTAGCATTTATAGAAGGACACGGTGAACTGGATGAATTGGAAACCGCTGGTGCCGAACGCGCCTTAGCTGAGTTTTATGCTGTTGAACGGATTCGAATGGATGAAAAACTGGATGCACTTCGCGGCATTGACGCCATTATCATAGCACGGCCAGACAGCGCTTATTCAGAAAAGGATAAATTCATCATCGACCAATACATCATGAACGGGGGAAAAGTACTTTGGTTTGTTGATCCTGTTTATGTTAGGATGGACAGCTTGCGAAACAGTCAATTCACCATGGCCACGGTGCTGGATCACAACCTTACAGATCAATTGTTTAAATATGGAGCCAGACTTAACAATGATCTGATCATGGATTTGGAGGCATTGCCGATCCCCATTGTAACGGGAATGGTAGGAAATCAGCCACGACAAGAAATGTTTACCTGGTATTATCACCCCTTGCTTTTAGGGAATGAGGGTCATCCGTTAAGCAGAAACTTAGACCGCATCAAGACCTCGTTCTCCAGCACCATTGATGCCCTGCAAATAGAGGGAGTAAAAGCTACACCACTATTGCAAAGTAGCAGTAAAGCACGCATCGTAAATGCTCCTGCACGGGTGAGCTTTAATGTTTTAAGAGAAGCCCCGCAGTATGAGCGTTTCAATGGCGGCCCTTACACCAATGCCTTGCTTCTGGAAGGCGTATTTCCCTCAGTTTTCACCAACAGATTACCCAGGAAACTGATTGAAAACGAAAATCTTCACTTTAAAGAAAAAAGCATCATCGAAAACAAAATGATTGTTGTAGCCGATGGAGACATAATCCGAAACGAAGTAAATCGATACGATGAGCGTTTTTATGCTTTAGGCTACTATAAATACAGTGAAACAATTTACGGCAACGAAGCGTTCTTGCTCAATTCTATGAATTATCTGTTAGACGACTCGGGATTGATCAATTTGCGCAATAAAGAGTTCAAAGTTCGGTTGCTCGATCAGGCAAAAATCGATCAGAACCGATATTTCTGGCAAGCCACAAACACCGCATTGCCCATCATCATTGTTTTACTCTATGGATTTTTGCGGATGTGGATTAGAAAAAGAAAATTTAACCGCTAAAAAAGCACAATGAAAAAAGTAATAATAGGAGCGCTATTGCTGCTGATATTAGCAGGTGTAAGCATTTACATAACCCGACAAAACAACACCTCAACGCTTAAAAGTGAATTGACCGACTTTGGAGTGGAAGATACCGAACGGATCACCCGAATCGTTTTGAAAGATGAAAACGGGCAACGGGTTGATTTGAGCAAGGTAAATGGCGAGTGGTTGCTCAACGATGAGTTTAAAGCTCGACCCGATGCGGTAAAAATCCTTCTCACTACCATTAATAAACTTTCGGTAAAAGCTCCGATCGGACAAAAAATGATGAATAGTGTCCTAAAAAACATCATCTCTAAACACACCCTCGTTGAAATTTATGACGGTGGTGAACTAATAAAGAATTATTATGTGGGCGGCCCTGACAGAGATCACACCGGAACCTATATGCTCATGAAAGGATCAAGCAGGCCATTCATTATGCACATGGAAGGTTTTCATGGTTTTTTAAGCACCCGGTATTTTACCAATCCCAATGAATGGAAGCATCGTGGGATTTTTGAATACAACCCAGAAGAGATTAAGCACCTCGCGGTTTCATACCCTGATCAACCTGAGAAAAACTTCTCGATTGACCAACCAACCACCGGGTCTTTTGAGGTGTTTTATGGTTCCAAAAACAATCCTGTTGAACAGCTTGATACATTCATGTTGAGTGCATATTTGGCCAATTACAAAATGATACATTTTGAAGGGTTTGAAGAAACCAAACCGCAGAGTTTTGTTGATTCAGTTTTGCGGAGCACACCAATATTTCGAATTGAACTGACCGACATTGAAGGTAAAACCACACTCGTAGAGGGGTTTAGAAAACCCATAAAAGATGGTTACAATCACGAAGGCGATGAAATAGATTTTGATTTTGATCGCTTGTACCTAAAAGTGAACAAAAATCAAGTGTTGGTGGGTCAGTATGCAATTTTTGATAAACTCACAAAACGCATTGCATTTTTAACCAACCGTTAAAAACTTGATGAAAAGCGATAAGTGCAACACTTTTTTCTTATGGTCAAACATCTATATTTGTCACCTATCGGAGCCAGAATATAGCACCAACAAAACTTAAACGATACGTATGAAATTCATTGTTTCCAGCAGTACTCTTCTGAAGCAACTAACATCCATAAGCGGGGTATTGAATACCAGCAGCAATCTGCCTATTCTAGGGTATTTCCTGTTTGATGTAAAGGATAAGAAACTAATTATTTCCGGCTCTGATCTGGAGTCAACCATGATTACTGAAATTGCGCTTAACAAAGCAGATGATGATATAAAGGTTTGTGTGCCGGCCAAGCTTTTGCTCGATATGCTTAAAACCTTCTCTGACCAGCCGCTCACCTTTTCTGTTGATCCTAAAAGTTTTGGAATCGAAGTAGCCTCAGATGCTGGTAAGTATAAATTGGCAGGATCCAATGGCGATGAATTTCCACGACTACCCGAAATGGAAAGCGCATCATCCATGACCATTGAAAGTGGTGTACTATTCAACGCGATCAATAAAACCGTTTTTGCAACCGGAAATGACGAATTAAGGCCGGTGATGAGTGGGGTTTATTTCGCACTTGAAAAAGACGGTGTAACCTTTGTTGCAACCGATGCCCACAAGCTGGTAAAATATCATCGAAACGATTGCAAGTCCGGTAAATCATCGAATTTCATCATGCCGAAAAAACCATTGAACTTGTTGAAATCGCTTCTCGCAAGCCTTTCTACGGATGTTGAAGTGGAGTACAACGAAACCAACGCTTCGTTTGAATTTGAGAATTTTCGACTGGTAAGCCGATTGATCGATGGCAAATACCCCAATTATGAAGCGGTGATCCCAAAAGAGAATCCAAACGAAATGACCATCGATCGTCAATTATTCCTAAACAGCATACGCAGGGTTTCTATTTTCTCTAATAAAACCACGCATCAAGTGCGGCTTGCCATCAAAGGAAGTGAAGTACAGGTTTCTGCCGAAGACTTAGATTACAGCAACGAAGCCACCGAACGACTGAGCTGTAACTACAAAGGTGAAGACTTGACCATAGGCTTCAACAGTCGCTTCATCATCGAAATGCTGAATAATTTAGAATCGGATGAAGTTCTTCTTCGATTGAGCGCCCCAAACCGCGCAGGATTGTTGTCGCCTTCTGAAAAAGATGATGCAGAAGAAATTGTAATGCTAGTAATGCCAGTAATGCTAAGTCAATAAAGACTTATCATTTATCCGGTTTTTCCCGATAGATGTAATTAAATGCTGAGCCCGTTCCTTTTGGTTGGGGCTTTTTGTTTTCAGGATTTGGCATCTCTTCAAAGTCAATATCCAAAACCTCATTTCCCTCCTCTATTTCCTCTTCCAACTCCCAACTATATTTTGGACGCTTTGGGCCATCTTCCCTGAAAAGAAAGGCAAGAATAAAACCCGCAACTCCTCCAAATAAATGGCCTTCCCAGGATATCCCAGGCTTTATTGGCAAAACTCCCCAAATCATTGATCCGTAAAGAAACACCACAACCAACGAAAGAGCCATCAATCGATAATACCTTCTAATGACTCCGGAAAAGAAAACAAAGGATGCTACGGCATATATGATTCCGCTAAATCCAATGTGGTTTCCGTTTCGGGCGGCAATCCAAATCCAAACTGCACTCATCAGCCAACTCCAGCCCAAAACGCGCCAGCCCACCTGACCATAAAAGCTGAACAAGCCGAAGGTAAGCACGAAACCCGAAACAGAGTTATCAGTGATGTGCTTCCAATCACCATGTAGTAATGGATAAGTAATAATTCCGATCAATCCCTCTATCTCGCGGGGACGAAGACCAAATTGACGTAAATCAACCGCCAAAAAAGCATCAATTCCGAAGACCAACCACAACAATCCAATGATGAATGTTGAAATCGTAAGACTGTATTTGAAATTCTTATTGATTTTTTGTTGAAATTAGACGCGTTGAATCTATGAAAATCCCTATGAAAACTTTATCGTTTTTTATTGTTACGACCTGCTTGATGACAATTAGCATACCAATGTTAGCGCAAGACACAACGGCAGTTGAATCGTTTGAAGCCCTTCAAATAAGCGGTCAAATAAGCCATAATGACAATGGCACTGAGGATGTATTGGTAGAGCTATTTGAAGGAAACAAGGTGGTGGACGCCTTCGAAACGAAGAAAAACGGCAAGTTTAAATTCTCCCTTTTCAGCAATATGATCTACACCATACAATTGTCGAAAAGCGGTTATTACACCAAGCGGATATCAGTAAGCACAAAACTTCCACCGGGAAATGAAGACTTTCACAAATTCCAGTTCGACATCGGAATGACCTCTATAGAAGAAGCCAATTATGATCCCAACGTAAGTGAATATCCATCAGCTTTGATCTCCTTTGATGAAAAACGGAGAGAATTTCGTTACGACAAGGATTACACAAAAAGCTATTTTGACGAGATTGAACCAGAAGAGTAAACTTTGATTTGTTACAGATTATCAGCTATCCACGAAGCGATGTTGGATTCCACCCGAGATAAAATTCGTGCTGTATCGGCTTTGATAAAACGATCACCGGTGATTTGTTCGAACAATTCGATGTAACGAGCGCTGACCGTATCCCGGAAATCGTCAGGCATGATGGGTATTTCCTGCCCCCCAAGGCCTTGAAACCCTTCTGAAATGAGCCACTGACGAACGAATTCTTTGCTCAATTGTTTTTGGGCTTCTCCTCTAGCCTGCCGGTCTTCATACCCTGAAGCGTAGAAATATCGTGAGCTGTCTGGTGTGTGGATTTCATCAATCAAAGTAATGGTACCATCAGGTGCGATTCCAAATTCATACTTGGTATCAACCAGAATCAATCCTTGTTTCACCGCTATTTCACTGCCGCGTTGAAAAAGCTTTCGGGTATAATCCTCCAGCTTGGTGTAAACATCTTCTTCAACCAGGCCACTCTTGATGATGTTTTCCCGTGAAATATCTTCATCATGACCCTCATCTGCTTTTGTGGCCGGGGTGATGATCGGTTCAGGAAATTTGTCGCTTTCGTTCATTCCCTCAGGCATTTTTACACCACAAATCTCACGCTTGCCCGCACGATACTCACGCCAGGCGTGTCCGCTTAAGTAACCACGAATCACCATTTCCACTTTTATCGGATCGCATTTAACGCCAACGGTAACGTTTGGGTCAGGCACAGCTATCATCCAGTTTGGAACGATGTCCTTTGTTGCGTCCAAAAACCGGGCAGCCAATTGATTCAACACCTGTCCTTTGAAGGGAATTCCTTTTTGTAATACGTGGTCAAAAGCTGATATCCGATCACTTGCGACCATCACCAAAAACTTATCACCAATGTGATATACATCGCGGACTTTGCCACGATACATTTTTTTCTGATGCGGAAAATGGAAGTTTGTCTCTTTTAAAGCTTCAGCCATGGATATCAAATAAAGGGTATTCTGTTATTCTAGATTTTGCAGCTATTTCTTCTCTTTCTTTGGTATTTCTGCCTCGTATCGTTCAATGATACGCTCAACCAATTTGTGACGAATGACATCACGTTTGTCCAGTCTTATGATTGATATGCCGTCCACACCGTCCAGCAAGTCAATCGTATGAAGCAACCCACTGCGAATATGCTTCGGCAAATCGATCTGACTCATGTCTCCTGTTACAATAAATTGCGATCCTCGCCCCATGCGTGTAAGGAACATTTTCATTTGATTTTCGCTGGTGTTCTGAGCTTCGTCTAAAATAACAAACGCATTACCAAGGGTT
>JBBDRU010000100.1:0-8152 GCA_040905305.1 Salibacteraceae bacterium
CAACAAGTTTATTGTTCTTAAATAAAAATTTATACTCCCTGATATAAGCCTCATCTGCCAATTCAATACTTTCCTCCAATATTGAATTGTCTGACGTCCTGATAAATTTCAGATAAACTTCTGACCCCTGAGAAGGGTTGTCCGCATCCTTGGAAACTCGAACAAATGCAACCAGATCACCCGACTTAACCTGATACACATCATTCAAAATACTGGAGACACCCGCTCTTTTATCAAAGAACTTTCCACTGCTTGAAATCAGCCCAAGACTGATATGACCACTACGCTGCTTAAGCAAGTTGTGATCAAATTGATTGTAGTCAAATTCAAGTACTTCTCCTCTTTCAATATAGTCTTGCGTCAGAACGGTGATAAAAGGTTCATCAGAGTCACCCTTAACAGCCATTCGGGTCTCTTTTTTGTTGTAGGCAAGCAATTCAACCATATCGCGCTTTTTGACCAAATCATAACTCCATTTATCAGCGAATACCTTAACGTCTTTTCTATTCAACTCTTCCTCCCTTACCACGACAATACCACTTTCTACCAGGTACACTTGTTCAAGTTTCGCCTTAGAGCCGTTTAGCAATTCAACCTTAGCGACTTGTTTCATGGTTTCCTTATCAATTTTCTGTATCCATGCTTTTTTACACAACTTATAATTAGAGGTGTTCTTATCAACCAAAAGCACAAATAAGTGTTGATCATTAAACCCTAGAAACTTGGCAAAGTAACCTGCCTCGGCTCCTCTTAGCTTAAAAACTTCTGATAGTTCATAGTTCAGCGGTTCATCCAAAATGGGATGCTGGGCCTGAACAAAAACTGAAATGCAAATTGCTGTAGAAAATAGAATAGACTTGAGGTGATTCATAGTTTGTGGCCAAATTGGTTAGAACAACCAAATATATGATTCTTCGATGTAATCCACGTACCTCGCTCTGATGCGTCTTTACATGCCTAGTGCATAGATTATAGGCTCCTCCATCCGCTCTAGGAAATCAAGATGCTGTTTCGACTTGACCATAAACTTCCCCCCATCAATGGCGTTCTTTGGTGCGGTTTATAAACTCCCTGTCGTCCGCATATTCGTCAAACTAGTCTTTAGAAAAATAATCCACCGACTGATACACACCCGTTTCCTGTTTAGCGAGTTGCATCAACACATCGTTGGCCAATCGACTCGCACCAAAGCGAAACCATTCGTTGCTAAGCCATTCTTCACCCAACACTTCTTTCACCATCATCAAATAATGCAGTGCGGTTTTGGAATCTGAAATACCTCCAGCAGGTTTCATACCTACTTGCACTCCCGTTTTTTGGTAGTGATCCCAAATGGCTTGCAACATCACTAATGTAACAGGCATGTTTGCCGCTTGGCTGATTTTTCCGGTGCTCGTTTTGATGAAATCAGGATTTGCCAGCAAAGCGATGTCTGCTGCCTTGCGCACTTCGTCTAGCGAGCCGAGTTCTCCCGTTTCTAAAATCACTTTCAGTCGCACTTTGTGTTGCTTGCAGATTTCATTCACAGCGATAATTTCATCCAACACGTAATTATATTCACCTTGCAAAAATTTTGCACGCGAAATCACCATGTCTATTTCATCGGCTCCTTCGCCAATGGCGTAAAGCGTTTCGTCAAGCTTGGCCTGCGTGTTTGTTTGTCCGCTCGGAAAATAAGTCGCCACAGCCGCCACCTTCACTCCGGAACCTTTCAAGGCTTCTTTTGCGGTTTTCACCAAAGTAGGATACACACACACCGCAGCCACGGTCGGCAAGTCCGTCATTTGATCGTGCGGATGCATTGCTTTGTAGCACAGCTGGCGCACTTTGTTGGGCGTGTCGGCACCTTCAAGTGTGGTGAGGTCGATCATGCTCAAGGCCATTTTCAAACCTTGCACCTTCGCTTCGTTTTTGATGCTGCGGGATTTTATGCGAGCAATGCGGTCATTTATTCCCATTTGATCAACAGGCACCGATTTAAATGCTTTTAGAAGTTCGTTTGAAATCATAACCACAAAACTAAAGGCTGCGAGGCTATGTAATGAATCCAAATGTCAAGACATGACTTAAGCAAAGGTTTTCGCTGAGTTCGCTGAGGGTTCCTGTGTTTTCTGCTAGTGCTTCGTGGTTACCACAGAGTGCACAGAGGTTGCTCCACAGAGAACACGGAGTAAAAAAAACACCAATCCTTTGTGGCCTTTGCATTTAAACACCCCGCAGAAATCGCTTCCAACAAAATCACCTAATTGTTTTTTTTTCAGACATTTACAATAACTTTGACAGCTATAAATTATAGTGTTATGAAAGATTTCCGACATATTCTGCCATTCTTGGCTGCATTATTGATTTTAACAAGTTGCGAGAAATCACAAGGAAAGCTTTGTAAAAACCTTCTTGATGGAGGCGTTGCAAATGAAGAACTGCTTCAAGGTTCATGGGATCTTCAACAACAAGCTCATACCACAAATGGAAAAAAGTTCAATCAAATCACAGACGTTGGCCACGATGAATATCATTTTCGTGTATCATTCAAAGACGGAGAGATGACCGGCCACATCATCAACACATTTGGTGGAAACTATTCATTGATCAACGAGAATGAAATAGATATAAACTTCCATTCGCACACAATGATCAACACACGGGATCCTGAACCGAAACTATCGGATGCCATCAATAACGCCATATGTTTTGCAATCATTGATCAGAAATTATACGTTCATCACGGAAGCGATAAGAAGAAAAATATTCTGATTTTTGAACGTTCATAAGGTATTGGTTGTTTCAAAAATTAATAACCCTATCGGCTAAGTAGATTTTTAGGAAAATCACTCGCCCAACCAATTCATATAGCTACATTTGCGCCCTCATTTATGAAGGCCGAAGGAAACAACGTTTACAGCGTATTTGACGAGATCATTTCGAAGCAAGAAAAGGAGGCTTTTCTGAAGCAGCGTGCGCGCGTGGTTTGGATGACAGGGTTAAGCGGATCGGGCAAAACAACTTTGGCAAAATACCTTGAACGCAAGATGCTCGACAACGGCTTTTTCTCCAAATTACTGGATGGCGACAACGTGCGCAGCGGACTAAACAAAGGGCTTGGATTCAGCGAAGCCGACCGCACAGAAAACATCCGAAGAATAGCTGGTGTCTCCAAACTATTTGCCGATGGAGGTGTCATTTGCATCAACTGCTTTGTGAGCCCAACCAAAGAAATTCGATCCTCAGCCAAAACCATCATTGGAGCGGATCAATTTTTAGAAGTCTATATCAACACACCGCTCGAAGAGTGTGAAAAGCGTGATGTGAAAGGCTTGTACGAAAAAGCCCGAAAGGGAGAGATCAAAGATTTTACAGGTATTTCAGCGCCCTTTGAAGCGCCTGAAAAAGCCGATATTGAAATAGAAACAAAAGGAAAAACCATTGAGGAATCAGGCGAAGAGCTTTACAAAAAGCTTTTGCCTTTCATTACTTTAAACGCATCATGAAATATAATTTAACGCACCTCAAAGAATTAGAATCAGAAGCTATTTACGTTATACGAGAGGTAGTGGCTCAATTCGAAAACCCTGCTTTGCTGTTTTCAGGAGGAAAAGATTCAATCGTTTGCTATCATCTTGCGAAAAAGGCTTTTTGGCCAGGCAAAGTTCCATTCCCACTGGTACATGTAGATACGGGGCATAATTTCCCTGAAACTATTGCCTTTAGAGATCAATTGGTGAAAAAAGATGAAGTTGAGCTTATTGTAGGTCTTGTTCAAGACAGCATTGATCAAGGCAAAGCGGTAGAAGAAAAAGGATTTAACGCAAGTCGAAATGGTCTGCAAACGGTTACCTTGCTTGAGACCATTGAAAATAACAAGTTTGATGCTTGCATGGGTGGTGCGAGGCGCGATGAAGAGAAGGCTCGCGCCAAAGAGCGTTTCTTTTCGCACCGTGATGAGTTTGGACAATGGGATCCAAAAAACCAGCGTCCTGAGCTTTGGAATATTTTTAACGGAATGAAAAACATGGGTGAAAACTTCAGGGTGTTTCCGATCAGCAACTGGACTGAAATGGATGTGTGGCAATATATATTGGCTGAGAACATCGATCTCCCATCCCTTTATTTTTCTCATGAAAGAGAAATTTTTGAACGTGATGGGGTGATTTATGCTGCAAATGATGTAATCATGAGAAGGCCGGAAGAAAAGACCGAAAAGAGAATTGTTCGATTTAGAACCATCGGAGATATGACCTGCACCGGGGCTGTTGAGTCTCCTGCCGATGACCTGGAAAAAATCATTGAAGAAGTAGCTGCCACCCGTACAACAGAGCGCGGCACAAGATCAGATGACAAACGATCGGAGGCAGCGATGGAAGACCGTAAAAAGCAAGGTTATTTTTAAGCATTAATTACCGCGTAGAAAAAAGAAAATATGAGTGATTCAAACAGCACATCTGGATATTTAGATATGGAATTGTTGCGCTTCACAACTGCCGGAAGCGTTGATGATGGAAAGAGTACGTTAATCGGCAGGCTCCTCTATGACAGTAAAGCCATTTTTCAAGATCAGATGGATGCGGTGGAGAAAGCCAGCAAGAAAATGGGCGGTGAGGGGCTGGTGAACCTTGCTTTGCTTACCGATGGCTTGCGCTCTGAGCGCGAACAAGGCATAACCATTGACGTAGCCTATCGCTATTTTGCAACGCCAAAACGGAAATTCATCATTGCCGATACACCGGGTCATATCCAGTACACCAGAAACATGGTTACCGGAGCGAGCACAGCAAACCTGGCCGTAATTTTGGTTGATGCACGACATGGCTTGGTTGAGCAAACTGCAAGACACAGTTTTATCGCATCCCTTTTAGGTATAAAGCACGTGGTATATTGCATCAACAAAATGGATTTGGTGGATTATTCGCAAGACGTATATGAAAAAATCAAAAATGATTTAGATGACTTCACCTCAAAACTGGAAATAAGCGATATACGCTACATTCCTATGAGCGCATTAAATGGTGATAATGTAGTAGATCGATCATCCAAAATGGATTGGTATCAAGGATCTACGTTGCTTTACACCTTAGAAACGGTTCATATTGCCAGCGATGCAAACCATGTTGACTGTCGCTTTCCTGTGCAAACCGTGATCCGACCTCAAACAACGGAGCACCACGATTATCGGGGATATGCCGGTCGTGTGGCTGGAGGTGTATTAAAAAAAGGTGACGATGTCACCGTACTCCCTTCCGGCTTCACATCAAAAATTGCAAAGATCGATTCCTATGACGGGGAAATACAAGAAGCATTCCCTCCGATGTCATGCACGATATTACTCGAAGATGATATTGATGTAAGTCGTGGAGATATGGTCGTGCGCGTAAACAACCAACCAACGGTTTCACAAGATCATGAAATGATGATTTGCTGGATGAGCCAACGACCGATTCAATTGAATGGCAAATACGCTGTTAAGCACACCACACGAGATGCTCGCTGCATTGTAAAAGATATCAAGTACAAAGTTGACATCAACACTTTGCATCGCCTGGAAGATGATAAGGACATCAAAATGAACGACATTGCCCGAATTACAATTCGCACAACGGTGCCATTATTCACGGATCGATATCAGCGCAACCGAAATACGGGAAGCGTTATTCTCATCGATGAAGGCACAAACGAAACAGTAGGCGCGGGAATGATCCTTTAATCAAGGTAAAATTTGATCGGAAGCTTCATGCTTACGGCTACGTTATGAAACCGCTGTTTGCCCGGTATCCACACAGGCATCTTGCGTATGGCACGAATGGATTCATCGCTCAGTGCCTGATGCGGAGAGCCAAGTATTTCTATTGAATTTGGATCGATCTGACCGTCTCGTTCCACCACAAATTGAACATATACAGGACCTTCAATATTATTCTCTTTTGCGAACTTCGGATAGGCTATTGTTTGGCCTAGAAACTTGTATAAAGCTTCATCTCCTCCAGGAAATTGTGGGTAAACATCAGGGAGCTTTATGGCGCCCAAATCCAATGGTTCAGCATATTCGGTAGGAAGATAGACCAATGAATCTTGAAACTCAAACTCTGGTAAGTTTTCTTCTGTTTTAATTTCATTATCAGGCCTGGTTCTTACTTTCGGTGGGCTTGGTTTTGGAGCTGTCGAAACGTTTGGTTTTGGAGGTTTAGGCAGCGTCCGGGTTACAGGAATAAACTCTTCATCAACATGATGGTCATTGCTTGACAAGTAGCGATACATATCCTTAAACTGTTTGGGTTTTCCATACTCCAATGCGCAGAGTGATACTCCAAAAGCAATGGTCATTCCGATCAACAGTCTTAATTGCGGCTTTGTGGTTTTAAAGCTTTTCATAACGTTCATTTTAGGATGAACGTGATTTACATGAACCTTGACATATTTTCCTTGCTCTTATCTAGAGTCAGGGCACTCAGGCTGAGAATACGGTAAAAAAAATTCCCCTGAAATCATTCAGAGGAATTCAAATATCATTCTTGAGATGTGCTTAACGCAGTGTGAAGCGGAACGGCAGTTTGTAATATACACGCACAGCTTTACCGCGCTGACGGCCAGGCTTCCAATCGGGCATACTCTTCACCACTCTGATCGCCTCAGCGTCAAGGGCCGGATGAACTCCACGAAGCACTTCAATCATATCGTCATTGATAGAACCATCTTCCATCACTACAAACTGAACATAAACAATTCCCTGAATACCAGCATCTTTTGCGATGGCTGGAAATTTCGTGTTTTCTCCGAGGAATTTAAACAGTGCAGCTTCTCCACCGGGAAATTCAGGTTGTTCTTCCACAATGGTAAAGATTTGTGGCTCTTCCACAACCTCCTCGACTTCGACAAACTCAATAATATCATCTTCATCAATTTCGGTGTCTTCTATCTCGAGTTCTTCTTCCAGTTCTTCATCATCCTCCACGATTTCTATCACAGTGGTTTGAGGCGGAGGCGGTGGGGGTGGCGGTTTTTGCTGAGTGATGGGAATCATTTCTTCCTCCTCTAACTCAATATCCAGTTCACCCAACTGACCCACTTCTCCTTCGTATTGGGTCCATTCAAACGCGATCAGCACTACTCCAAGTGAGAGGAGAAGGCCGATAAGGAAATAAACCCCTTTCTTATTTTCGAGGTTTGCTTCAGGGTTCTTTTTTAATTCCATACAATTTTTGATTGGGGCAACTAAAGTAACGAGTGTAATCGTGATTACGAAACAGAGTTCTTTAAATTTTATAGTTATTTAGTTTTCGGTTCATAAATAGGCTTTTTTGCCATAAATACTGATAAAAACGACTATACCTATCACCGCGCCAGCAGTATTAAAAAGCATGTCTCTTAATTCAATGCTTCTATCAATAAAAACCGTGCCTTGAAGAAGTTCAGTAACAACTCCATAGGCCACTGAAATTGCGAAGGCTTTGAGCAATGGCTTTTGATTCAAGGTTTTGTATTGATACTGCTTGACGAACCCTACAGCCAATAAAAAAAAGAGCACCCCAAACATCAGCATATGAATTGCAGCATCCGCATGCGTCACACTTGAGTTTTCAAAGTTTTTACCGGGCAACCCACACAGAACCAGCACCAACAATGCCCAGGCAATGCCTTGGTAATTGTATTTCCAGAACATAATTCTTGGATAAACCTATGCGCCTACTTCTCCTTTGTAAGCTTCAGCAGATAACAACTCATTTAATTGATCAGGATCGCTGATTTTCACCTTGATCATCCACCCTTCTGTGTAGGGATCATTGTTGATCATTTCAGGTGTATCAGCAAGCTGACTATTTACCTCTATAACTTCACCCGAAACAGGCATAAACAAGTCAGAAACGGTCTTTACCGCTTCAACAGTGCCAAAAACATCTTCGCGATCGAGGGTTTCACCTTCTGTTTCAATTTCCAAATAAACGATATCACCGAGCTCACTTTGAGCATAATCAGTTACCCCGATGGTGGCTATATCACCGTCTATTTTAATCCACTCGTGATCTTTGGTGTACTTTAATTCTGCAGGAATATTCATCAGCTACAATTATTTGCCGCAAACCTAATTTATTTTTCATGGCTTTTACATGCTCTGCGATCGAAATTATCTTGCTTTATAAACGACCTATTCACAGAAAGCAAC
>JBBDRU010000101.1:0-1353 GCA_040905305.1 Salibacteraceae bacterium
GCTGATAGCCCGGTTCATTCTCGGCATAATTTGGAATGTTTTTATCACCTTCTTTAAAAGGGTGATACTCAAGTTGGGTGTATTCCCATTCTTGCTGTTTCCGTTTGTACCAGCTATCAATGTATTTTCGAATGATAATTAGAGCAACCTCTTCAAGTTTTTTCACATCGCTGAAACTATCTACATCAAGGAAGTTTTCATCACAGTAGAGTTCATACAGCCGGTCTTTAACGATGGTTCTTAGGGTATTAGCATTGAATGAAAGATTCCTATATCCTTTTTGACTTCTATAATGCCAGATTTCTCGATATAATCGCTCAAAGTCGAGTAACGGTAAATATGCATTATCAATGAACACCTTTTCTGCTGAGTTTTCGACCTCTGGCCTATCTTCTACAAGGTAATCTGAATATTCTGCTTCAACCGTGCTTGTTAAATCAATTTTTGGTTTAATGTTTTTATCCGTGCTTAATACAAGTTGCTCAACATTCTCAAATTCATCTCTGATTTTTGGTTTGATGACCAATAGACCTTTATTCTCAAATGAATTTGGAAACTGAATTTTCAGATTGATGTTTACACGTTCCTCAACATCAATGCCTTCTTCTTTGAGGTATTTACGGAATTGCTCCATATAGTTGGCTTGTAAACCAAAAATCTGCAAGGTTTCAAGTAGTTCAATGTTTTCAGGTTTCGGGATGTTAGTCATTTCAGAGGAGCGCATCAGGCTTCGGCCTTTGCCCAACAGACGTACCCCCCGGTCAAATAGCTGAATAATTTGCGGTCCTTCGCTTTTACCAATATTCATCAACCCCATGTTAGTTACCCTCCATGAACTCCAGCCTTCAATGAATTTTCTGGAGCCAATCAGGATATTGATAGGGGAATGCTGCTTGTTGATTTGATGAAACAGTGAGCCCTGAAAAGTATCTCCTTCTTCTACTATTAAATCCGGGAGGTTTTCTTCCACGAATTGCAGAAATACGCTGTCTTCCCCGATGTTTATCACTCCAAAATAGTGATCACTGTTTCCAGCCCGGAGACCTATTTCACCTTCGGCAGATTTTATATTGCTCAGTTTTAACGGAGCAGAGGCTTTAATATGAAAAAGGGTTTCAAGTAAATCAGCATACAAATCATCCGATTTGTTCTCGAACCGTTCTTTTAGTACCGTAAAGCTATGCTCAAAAATATCTGTATCATCAGGGCCGGTTACTCCGGAATTTCCTTCTAAGAGATTGCGAATGGTTTGTACCGACCAGTCCTTTTCATTTTGAAGCACCAAATTTAAAAACAGCACAATTTTCTGAACATCAGATACCGTACGTTTTTCGTCTTTGGCCAGGCTTGATT
>JBBDRU010000102.1:0-8055 GCA_040905305.1 Salibacteraceae bacterium
ATAAGTTTGTAGAAATATTAGAATAATAAACAGTTCTAATTAGGGGAAGCTTACAGGTTTAGCGTTGCCATATATTCTTCTTAATAAGACAAATATACGCAAATAAGTAGATTTAAAACTATCTAATAGTACATTATTGAACCAATAGATAGATTGTTGGGTAAAGAATTAGCTAATTGGACAATCGAATATTCTAATCAATGAAGCACAACGTTTTGCGTATATGGCTAGTGGCGGTTTTCGATGCACTTTCTTGTCGGTTTGCAACAAACTTACTTAAAAGCTCAAAACTTGAATTTACTACTTTCCCCGCCATTAGTTATATACGCTGTTATAAGGTCGGCTTTCTATTTCTGTCAAACGTTGTATTCTTAGTTACAGCAATTTGTCCCTTCTTGTATTGACGGACATTTTACTGTCCCATAGCTACAATAAACGCAACAGTCACCCTGTCTAGGCTTTAAAACTTTCTTACAGTTCTCACATTCGTAAAAATACTGGCAAGCGTCTGTCGGCATTGTTTCTTCTTTTTTATGTCCACAGTCGGGGCAAGTGATAGTTGATTGCAGTATTATATTCATTCTATTTCTTTCTTATCTGTTACTGAATAGCCTGTTTTCGTAATGGCTTTTTCTATGTCTTGAATGTCGGTTTTGGTCTTATCAAATTCCACGACTGCATTTCCATTTTCGTAAGAAACTGTCGTGTTAATTATTCCTGTCAGTTTATTCACTTCTTGGTTTACGTGTTCTTCGCAACCCGAACAAGTCATTCCGCTAATTTTAAATTCTGCGGTCTGTATGTCTGCTTGTTCTGTTAAAATTGTTTGCTGGTCTGTCTTTGGGTAAAAGATATGTGCATAGGTTGGAAACGCAAGCGTCAGTCCTGCAAAAACCGTCACGATACCTAAAAAAATTTTCGTCTGAATAAATGGTGTTTTTTCTTGAGTGTCGCAGTTGCAGTCCACTTGTTTTTGTGGTTTGAGTTTCTGATACCACGCAAAGCCAAGCACCAAAACTGTCAAACCGATTAAATACGGTCTTAAAGGGTCAAGCCAAGAAAATGTCGAAGCAAGTCCACTTGTCCCTGCCAACAAAGCCAAAACAGGGGTAATACAGCAAAGTGAAGCCGAAATTGCTGTCAAAAGTCCAAGTCCTGTTAGTTTATATTCTGATTTCATTTTCTATTTGTCTGTTCGTTATTTGTCGTCTTTTTAGCTGCCGCACAACTCCCAATAACCGTAACCCCACATTGTTTAACTGGAACAACCCTGTTATTCGGTATGTTTTTTTTCATTCACCCGACCAAAATAGTCAAAGCGCTGAGATGGGCATTGGTCAACTCAAGTGTCATTCCTCCAAAGGTGGTTTTGCGGGGCGGATTGCGCAACAAAACTATCTGAATCGCCCCTTTTTCTTTCTGAATTGGGCATTTTGGCTTGTGAATGCCTAAAAATCTGATTTCGAATGCACAAGGGCATTCACGAAAAAAATTTGGATTTCAGTCTTAACGATGATGCTTTTCAGCCAACTCATCTTGTCCCTCGTCCAATGCTCGAAGTTGAAGGTTTTCAACTGAAAGCTCCGCATCCCGAAACGACAAACTCATTTCAAATCGAAGCTCAAACCGATCGGATGCGCCAAAATTTTCAATCAAATATGCCTTGAAACTTTGTGAGGTTTCTTCCTTGTAAATATGAAAAGCTGCCGGATAAAACACCCCTAGGCTATCAGAGTAAAACTTCAAATTGTCCAGAGTGGTAATCGCTCGTTCATTACCAGAAAAGGCCATGTAAAATTTACGCGACTCCCCTCTTCTGTGACCTGTGTTTTCATCGAAAACCTGTGCACCAAAAGCCATGTTTCTAGGTGTAATTTGAATTCCATTCTGATCATTTATTCCAACCTCTAAGATCATTGCACTGAGCTTTGAGAGACCAAATGTGTTATCAACCACGGTATCCTTCATTTCTCCCGTAAAAATGTCCTCAACCAAAACCGTGTCAAACGACTCGAGTTCATCAAGCAGCGCTTTCGGGTTTAGTGGCTGCTCAGAATCCAAAGAACCAAACAAATCCGGTGCGAATACTTCTGCATCGCCAGAAAAGCTGAGTTTATACAATTGATCTGCCAATTCCTGTATCGGTTTTGTGGAAGACCACTCTGTAATTAGCACCTTATCCTGATCGGTCAATTGCGTGTCTATCTGCAAAATCATACGCCATTCAGAAGACCAATCTTTTGGGCGTTCGGCAGAATCGATGCTTTCCTTCTCTTCAGAAGGGTTAACACAGGAGGCAATTGTCAACAAACTCAGAACTAAAACAAAAACTCTATTCATGATTCCAAATAAATAAAGTGATGTCATCAAATTGTTCCATGCTGCCCATCCACTTACTGAAAGTTGTCAATACTTCATTGGCTATTATGGACTGACTTTGATCTGCATTGCGCAAAACTATCTCCTTTAAAAGTGTTTTTGAAAACGTTCGGGTGCCAGCTTCATTTAATTGGTCAAACATTCGAGGCGAGGCGGCTATAATGGTTTTGGATGATGGTAGCTGAAACCATTCTTTCTCAACATCACTTAAAGCGAGGGATTCAGGCTGCACATTTTGCTCGATTTCATTAATATTTTCACCATCAACCACAAACAACGGAAACCCGAAATGGGCAAAGCTTTTTCGCTTACCGTCATCCAAACACATAATCCATTTCAAGCCGATATATCTCGGAAACATTCGTTCTAGACTCTGCACAATAAGCTTCCATTCCACCAGGGTTTGATTTGGGTTTAGGGCGCTTGGAAATTTATTCTCCATATTGTTGATCAACTCAGACTTCAAGGCATGAGCTGCTAATCCTTGTGCACCAACGTCAACCATAAGCAATACTTTATAACTTCTTGTGATAAAAACCAAAGCAGACTTTGAACTGATTTCACCAAGGTTAAGATGGTATTCATTAAAGTTTGGCAACACCTCAGAAGGAAGTTCCATACTTTCATTGCGCTTGGTTTCAATTCCGCTGATGAAGCGACTATCCACTTTGTATTGCGAATCAAGACGCTGCACCTCCTGATCAAGTTCGATGTAATCCTGACTCATTTTTTCCAGGCGTTCTTGTAATTTACTTTTCTCTTCAAGTAGAGTCACTAAGCGATACTTATCCATCAGAAATATAGCCCCAACGATGATTAGAAAAAGAAAGGTATAAAACCACCATGTGCGATAAAACGGTGGATTGATGCTAAACCCTAGACGAAACGGATCTACACTGCAAATCCCGCTGCTATTGCATGCTTTTAGCTCAAATTGAAATTCGCCCAGGGGCAATGAAAGGTATTCGATCTGGCCGGGTTTTTCAAGCACCTTCCAATTGTTATGCACACCGATGAGCCGGTAGTAATAACGATTTTTTCCAGGATTCTGCAATGAAATTCCCTTGAAGGTAATGCTGAAATCATTATCCACATGAAGTAAAGCATTATTTCGCTCATTGTTAAGCAAGTCAATTCTCCCTAAAAATGCGCTTTTAACAGCGAGCAAAGGCTCAAATGGGTTTGGTTTAATACCACCAACATTGAATCCCAAAACCCCCATAAGCGTTCCCATCCACAACCCGCTTTGAGAATTGTAAAGCATGGCACCGGAATTAACTTCAACGCCCATAAAGCCTTGATCTTCACCATACCATTCATGCGTGTTTAATGATGGCAAATAGGCGTCAACTCCCCAGTTGTGGCCAACCCATACCATGCCGCGCTGATCCAATGCGATGGCAAACGTGGTTTCAGAGGTAAGCTTTACTCGTTCACTGAGGTTTTTGAACCGCTCATCTTGAAAATAATAGACACCCTTATCGTATGTTGCAAACCAAACATGCCCGTCCTTGTCAAAGGTGGCATCCTGAATAATGGTGCTGGTGAGCCCGGAAGATTCTCCAAAGCGCTTGAACTTTGCGTCTTTATATCGCATGGTCTCGCTTCCCAACGCAGTAATCCATGTTTCATTTTTCATTTTTGAGTAATAAATTCCCGTGATTCTGTTTCCGGCCAGTCCTGCGTCTGCAGTTAGGTGCTCAAGCGGCCTGCCATTGTCTCGATTGATGATAAAAATACCCTGATCGGTTCCCAGCCAAAGTGCATCATTTACCAATTCAAGGCATGTTACGCCAGCATTCACCGCCATCAACTTGAGCGCTTGTCTGCTTCCAACGCTGATCTTCCAAATCTGTCCTTCCTGATCCAAAGCCCAAACGGTTTCATTTCCATCAAATACCATCTGCTTTACTGCTGAAGATCCGAGTTCAAGGTGATATTTTACAATGAGGTTAGCGGTGTTTTGGCTCAATTCACAAACTTCAATTCCATTTGAAGATGCAACATACATCTCATCGTGCACGACCATTAGATCCCAAACAATACTCCCCGAGGCTCCATCGGTTGGGTCGTGTAAAGTAAACGCATCTCCCAGGTATTGATCCAGGCCGGCAGATGTGGCAATCCATACCAATCCCTCCCGATCGATAAACACGGCCTGCACCTGGTTGTAGCTGAGTCCATTCTCCTGCTTGATATACCTTATTTGATGATCAACCACATGCACAACCACAACTCCCTGATTCAACGTAGTTATCCAGTAGTTTCCAAATAAGTCTCGCTCAACTCCACCAATATCAAACCCTTGTAATCCCTCTGTTAAACTCTGATGAAAGCGCTCTTGTTTCTTAAAGTTCCAAATTTCAACTTTATCCTCATATCCAATAAACCAAACATCGTCTTTCCAGTTTTTAGCGTAACGTATGTTTTGCTCTGAAGCCTCTTTGATCACTTGCCAATCATTGTATTCCTGATCAGCAACATCGCACTGAATGATTCTACCCGGCAAAACCACTTTGAGCGTGCTGGCATCTAGAAAAACATCGATAATGGGTTCGCTATCGATCGAAGGAAGAACTAAGCGTTGCACCCCTTCACTATCCCGTGTGTAAAGCTTCCCTTCTTCGGTGAGGATATAGAGGTCGTTTTCATTGCCATGAATCATCTTTTGAACAGATGAATAATTCACCTGCCCTGACAACCGAAACACATTGAAGCTATCGGTCTTTAGGTTGTAAACACTGATGTTTCCCGTCCAATGACCGATATAGATTTGCTCTCCCCAAACATGGATTGCTGAGATCGAGCTTTCGACCAAACCATCAGCCACACCTCTGGTAACAAAGCTGTTGCCATCGTATATAACCAAACCCGCCAAGGTTCCGATCAATAGTTCACCAGACTTTGCCTGCTCTATGCACTCAATCCTGCTGGGAAAAATATTTTTGTCTAAACCAAAATGCTTTATGCCATGCACTTGAGCTTGAGGCGTTGCAAAAAGCAACACAAGCAGACTGATCAATATGCATTTAACTGTCCACCAGCTTCCTAATCTGCTCATATTCTTTTTCTGAAATTTCAAGGTTGTTTTTGGTAAATGACTTGTGCGTAAACAACAACCAATCATAAGTGGTCTTCACATATTCATTTCTAACGCCATTCTGCTCGACCATTAACTTTTCTTCTTCAATCCAATATCCTGAATCTGATTTGAAAGAAATCACTTTTGGTATATTTTTTTCAGCAGCATATCCTGATCTCACGAAAGGCATCAAGTCCTTCTCTCGTATAAATTTAGCTGATTTCGCATCGGCTAAAAAAGCCTCTTTGGACTGTCGCTGAATTTCATTTTCGCTTTTTATTCCTTTCATGGTGGCCACATGCTCGTGTTGCGCTTCACCAAGTTCAATATCGGTTGATTGTTGATCATCCACAGCTTGCTTTATCTGAGAAATCTCCAGTTGCTTTGAAGCTTTAATAACTTCATAACGATCAGATTGGTGATCAAATGGATCGGGTTTTGAAATCACATCAACCTCACTTTTGGAGGGTTCTTCAAGCTTACTGGTAGTAACTGCCTTGCGGTTCTTGGGTTCTTCCACAAGCGGTTCATCAACATTCATTTCTATCGATTCCTGGAGTGGATGCTCGATTGGCTTCTCATCCGATTCATCCAATTCTAATGACAGGGCTTGATGCGATCTCATGGATTTAATCACTTTGGTATCCGGAACAAATGAAAAGGAATGGCTGCCCTGTCCTGTTTTTTTGATGGTTCCAATTATTTTCTTGAACGGCCCTTCAGGAATACCGGCATAACGATGATACATTCGCATATTGAGCGGCACTTCATAAATTGACTCTTCCACCATATCAAGCGGTATTCGGGTATCAATAGCAATGGATACCGGATACATAAACGCCTTGTGAAAACTCAACACATATTGCCTGTTAAAAGGTATTTCAGTTTCATACCCCCCTTTTCGGTTGGTAGAAAGCGTTTTAAGCACCTTTCCATTTTCTAGGATCTTGATGGTAACATCGCTAAGTTTTTCACTTTGATGCTGGACATGACCAGACAATTTCACCTGTGCCCAAGATTGGCTAACGGTAAAAATGCAGACAGCAAAAATGAAAATGGTTCTAATCACAATGTTTGTTTTCGGGCTAAAAGTAATAAATGAAGTTCGTGTGCTTCTCAAATGTTCGATTTCTACATTTGCCAGATAAGCAAACAACATGAAAACGGTAATTCTCGAACATACACGCATCGAACGTATCTTAAAACGCATTGCTTATCAAATCCTAGAGCATTGCTTTGCTGAAAAAGGCATTACATTGATCGGGATAGAGCCGCGAGGAGTTTGGGTCGCCACCCAGCTAGAGCAACATTTAGCTGAAATATCAAGCTTTGAGGTTTACAAGGCCAGCATGGACATCGAAAAACAATCAAAGGCCGATTCGCTAGAGCAGCACATCAAAGGCCGATCGGTGATATTGGTGGATGATGTGTTGAATTCCGGCCACACGATGATGATGGCAGCTGCATTCATTGCCCAACACGATCCTAAATTACTAATAACCGCCTGTCTTGTGGATAGAAAACACAGACGGTTCCCCATCAAAAGCGACTTTACTGGATTGAGCCTGGCTACCACATTACAAGAACATATTAGCCTGGAATTCAAGCCTAAACCAACTATTTACCTTCAATAAGGTTTACCAGCAGATTTAGTGCATCCTTTTCTGCAATATTGTGAACGGATATGATCATGTGTGCTTTTGAGTAATATTGATGTCGCTTGTCCATCAACTCATTGAGTCTTTCAGTCATTTGATCTTTTGACAAACCATCAACGAGTGGACGCTTGACTTTAGCATGTTGAATGCGATGAACCAACAGCCCCATTGGCGCGTCTAACCAAACGCACAATCCACTTTCTTTCATCAACGCTGAAGAATCACCGAAGCAAGGGGATCCACCGCCCGTTGCAATCACAACATCTTCCTGAAGAACTACTTCATTAAGCACGGCTCTTTCGATTTCTCTAAACGCCAATTCACCGTTTTCTTCAAATAACTCCGCTATTGATTTTCCGTATTTACCCTCAATTTCAACATCTAAATCAATCGCTTTCCAACTTAATAGATGAGCTAACCTCTTGGCATATGATGACTTACCCACCCCCATCATTCCCCAAAGAAAAACACGTTTTACTGGTTGTTGAAACTGAATGTGGGAATCGAGCGAAATATCCATTTATTTTGGCAAGAATTTAAACCACGCGATGCGCATCATCGAAATTAAAGACAAAAACCATATAGAGGCTTTTAGAAAGCTGCCTTTTAAGCTTTATAAAAACGACCCAAACTGGATCCCACACTTGAGGCAGGATGTGGAAGCTATTTTTGATCCTAAACAAAATAAGTTTTTCAGACATGGTGAAGCCATTCGATGGGTGTTAGAAAACGAGCACGGAGAGGTAATCGGTCGTGTCGCGGCCTTTATCAATGAAAAAGTGGCCAATACGTTTAAACAACCCACAGGTGGCATGGGCTTCTTTGACTGCATCAACGATGAAAAAGCTGCATTTAAACTACTTGACACATGCAAAGAATGGCTGGAAGAACGCGGAATGAAAGCCATGGACGGCCCCATCAACTTTGGAGAAAAAG
>JBBDRU010000103.1:0-3048 GCA_040905305.1 Salibacteraceae bacterium
GTTTTGAGGTAAACCTCATGACCAAGCGTTTTTATGATCCGGAAAGCGATGAATGGGTTACGCTCAAGGTAAGTGCATCTGGGATACGCCATATCAACAAACGCGGACTTGTCGCATGTTTGAAAGATGCCCGTGCCAATGGTTACCTAAAATAAATTGATGCAGTCATAAAAGATTTCTATGCCCCGACTAGTCGGGGTTTTTTGTTTTCAGTTTTCACGTGTAATTTGTTTAAAAAATACTCGTAGCCTTATCAGATTGCGACCTGGGCTGTTGTTGTTTTGTGAAATGAATCTCAAGCTTTCTCTTTGTTTATTTTGCTCCTTACAGTTCTCTCTCCCGTTTTGTTTTGCGCAAGATAGCACCACCCAATCATTCGCTGAAAAGACATTCAATATCTCCCCTTTACCTTCTTTGGATCATGAGCTTTCTGCTTCATTTTTTGCTATGAACAGGGAGCGCCTGAGAGATACACTTCCAGATAGCAGTTTTGTGGCATTATTTTCAGCGCCCGTCAAAACCCGTTCAAACGACATCAATTTCCCCTACCATCAAGACTCGGATTTTTATTATTTCACAGGCATAGAAAAGGAAAACGCCATGTTGTTGCTTTTTAAAAACCCTATGCAAATCGATGGGAAATGGTACAGGGAAATGTTGTTTATTGAGGATAAAGACAAACAAAAAGAAATGTGGAATGGCAGAATGATTGAACAGGAGGATGCCACAGAAATAAGCGGAATTGGTGCTGTGTTTTCAAACAAAACCTTTAAAACTTTAGGCATTGATTGGGATGCTATATCGAGTGTATTTGCCAATAAGCATTTGTTTATTGAACGCGATGATGTCTCGCATCCGGGTGACTTGATGAGCATGGTGAAACACTTTTATGCTAAAACCGAACGCTCCAATTTATCGGTTAAAACCAGCGAAGCAGAAGACCTATTTGCTGTTATCCGCCAAAACAAGCAAGCTGAGGAACTTAAAATGATGCAACACGCTATTGATATTACTTGCGAAGCGCACAACAATGTGATGAAATTTTTGCGCCCCGGAATGACCGAATATCAGCTGGAGGCCATGATTGAATTTACATTTAGAAGCAATGGCGCTCAAGGGAATGCTTTTCCGTCAATAGTGGCTAGTGGTGAAAATGGTGGTATCATGCATTACACGGCAAATGATGCGCTTTTAATCCCAGGTGATATGGTGGTGATGGACATAGGGGCTCAATATGAAGGATATGCTGCTGATGTTACCCGTACCGTGCCGGTTTCTGGGAAATTTTCTGAAGAACAGGCTCAGGTTTATCAGTTGGTTTTGGATGCGCAAACGGTGGCCATTCGCTATGCAAGAAAGGGATATAAGTTTTGGACACCTCATGAAGAGGCTTATCGAACGATAGGTAAGGGGTTGATCAAGTTAGGAATCATTAAAGAGTGGTCGGAGATTGCTGATTACTTTATTCATGGAACATCGCATTATTTAGGGCTTGACGTTCATGATCCGGGAATCTATTCATCCTTGCAGCCTGGTGAAGTCATTACAGTTGAACCTGGTATTTATATTCCCCAAAATTCTCCGTGCGACTCAAAATGGTGGGGCATTTTTGTGCGCATTGAAGATGATGTATTGATCACCGATGGACCAGCTAAGGTACTTTCTGATAAAAGCCCTAAAACCATCACTGATATTGAACTTATGATGCAATATCCGTCAGATCAGGGCGAAGCGTCAATGCAAAATTGATTGAATATTTCGGTGGAAAGTTTCACTTTTTTTACTCCTCCTCTCTGAATCGGGATCCCGATTCCGATCAAGGTTATACCGGCTAGTATCAGTGGGGTTGATCCAATCGGCACATCATTAAAGTGATAGTCACCAACAGCTGTAATGGTGCAAACCAAGCCCCCAACTATAAGCAGTGCTCCAAACGACTCCATCTGTTTTCCAACTTTATAGTTTTCCCAAGAACGCTCACAATTTTTGGTAAGTGCTGCCATGCGGTTATTACCCACTTTCATAGGGCCTTGATAAAGTTTGTAGCCTATTTTGCTGCGAGTATAAAGGATGGAGTCACCAACAATTTGAGCTTTCCCCAAAAATATGGAGCCACAAAAAAGAAGGGTTAGTATGCATTTGAACATGCCACAAAATATGAAATGATCGACAATGCGGTGTGTCAGAGTTAGAATACGCCTCTGTTCGGTGGTCGAATGTTCCGGCTGTTTTATGGGCTGCTATTTAACTCCTATCGGTGGAAATCATCGGTTGAGCGTAATGTTGTCTTTTTAACTGGTTATAAAAGCTTTGAAACGATTGTCGATCTAAAATTCACTGTACTTTCGCGTTTTGAAAAAACACACAATAAGAACGGATTAAATGTTTGATTTAAAAGAGATTAGCACAGCATCCATGGTGCTGTTTGCAGTGATCGATATAATTGGATCGATCCCCATCATTATTCAGTTGCGCCAAAAAGCCGGACACATTCAATCTGAGAAGGCAAGCATCGTCTCGCTTGTCATCATGATCGCTTTTCTTTACCTCGGAGATGAAATTTTAAGGTTGATAGGTATAGATATTAATTCATTTGCAATTGCGGGGTCATTCATCTTGTTTTTTCTTTCTCTTGAGCTGATTTTGGGCATCAAGCTTTACAAAGACGATGATAATCATGAAGCTAGCGTGGGAAGCACTTCCATCGTACCGCTTGCTTTTCCGCTGATTGCTGGTGCGGGCAGCATGACAACACTTGTTTCATTAAGAGCTGAATATGCTATCCAAAACATCATAGTGGCGATATTTCTGAATATAATATTGGTTTATGTGGTGCTTAAAAACACAAGACATATCGAGCGAATTATTGGTCCTATTGGTATTGCTGTGGTTAGAAAAGTGTTTGGTATCATTCTTTTAGCCATTGCCGTGAAGTTGTTCAGAACCAACCTCGGCTTGATGTAATTTGTCATCGTTTGCATACCACAACGATGGTTACTTTAGCGGCTAAATTATCTGAGCATTGGGATTAAAGTCAATAGCAGCCAA
>JBBDRU010000103.1:3148-8026 GCA_040905305.1 Salibacteraceae bacterium
GTTACTTTAGCGGCTAAATTATCTGAGCATTGGGATTAAAGTCAATAGCAGCCAAATGGCTCGCATCATGGGAGGTTTTGCAAATTAAAAAATGGTCTGAGAAGCCTTTTGTAGCGCAGAAAAAGACATTTTCCTATCTAATAGATCAACTTCAGCACACAGCTTTTGGTAAAGATCACAGCATTAAACCGGGGATGTCCTACAAGGAATGGAAAGCCCGGGTGGCCATACGCGATTATGAAGCCTTTAAGGCTTATGTAGATCGGATAAGAGATGGTGAAGTAAATGTCTTATGGAAAGGAAAGCCCAAGTATTTCTGCAAAACATCGGGTACCACTTCCGGAGCGAAGTTTATTCCCATGAGCGAAGAAGGAATCAAGGCGCAAGTTAAAGCTGCTCGATCTGCACTTTTGTGTTACATCCATCAATCAGGAAACAGTTCATTCACCGATGGTAAGATGATCTTTTTACAGGGAAACCCTGCATTGACACACCAAAAAGGAATTGCCATTGGCAGGCTTTCGGGTATTGTGGCTCACCATGTTCCGTCTTACCTGCAACGAAATCGAATGCCCAGTTGGGAAACCAACGCCATCGATGACTGGGAGAAAAAAGTAGATGCTATCGTAGATGAAACCTATCAAAGCGATATGCGATTGGTTTCTGGTATTCCACCATGGGTCAAGATGTATTTTGAACGTCTTCTGGCGAAAACGGGTAAACAATCGGTGAAGGAAGTTTTCCCAAACTTGTCGGTCTTTGCACATGGTGGGGTTAATTATGAACCTTACAAAGCAACGATGGAAAAACTTATCGGTGGAAGGATAGACAGCATTGAAACCTATCCAGCGTCAGAGGGGTTTATCGCTTTTCAGGATACTCAGACCCAGCAAGGATTACTGTTAAACCTTGATGCAGGAATTTTCTATGAGTTCATACCCCTTCAGCACGTTCACGATGATAATCCTGTTCGTTTATCACTCGAAGAAGTAGAATTGGACGAGAATTATGCCATTGTGCTCAATACATCCAGCGGGTTGTGGGGCTATTTGATTGGAGATACTGTGAAGTTTGTTTCCAGGCATCCTTTCCGAATAATAGTAACGGGTCGTGTGAAGCATTTTATCTCCGCTTTTGGTGAGCATGTTATCGCTGAGGAGGTAGAGAAGGCTATGTCGAAAACCATGAAAAAGCTTGGGTTTGATGTGTTGGAATTTCATGTGGCTCCACAAGTTGAACCAGCGGAGGGGCTTCCTTTTCATGAATGGTTCATCGAACATGATCAACCTGAACTTCCGGTGCAGTTGGAAGAAGAGTTGGATGCCATGATGCGAAGCCTAAATAGTTATTATGATGATCTGATCAACGGTAAAGTGCTACGACCGCTTAAAGTTAGGGCGTTGAAACCGGGAACTTTTAATGACTTCATGAGGGCTGCAGGTAAGCTGGGTGGGCAAAATAAACTACCTAGATTGAGCAACGATCGAAATATTGCAGATCTTCTGTGAAAACAGGACTTGATAATGTTGTTTTTTTAACCTTTTGATTTGATTATCAAACCCCATCTTTGCAGCCCTTTATGAACGAGGAAAACAAAAGAGGAATCGCCATTCTTGGCTCCACCGGAAGCATTGGTACGCAAGCCTTAGAGGTAATTGCAGGCAATGAGCAGGCTTTTAATGTGGAAGTGCTTTCAGCGGGCTACAATGCCGACTTGTTGGTCAAACAGGCCCTCCAGTTTAAGCCAAATGCCGTGGTGATTGGTGATGAGAGTAAGTATGAATATGTGAATGATGCGCTTTGGAGTGCTGGAATCAAGACCTATGCCGGGGCAAAAGCGCTGGAACAGGTAGTGCAGATGGAAGCAATAGATATTGTGCTCACAGCCCTTGTTGGTTTTGCTGGTTTAGAACCAACACTGAAGGCCATTGAGGCAGGTAAACACATCGCACTAGCCAATAAAGAAACACTTGTTGTTGCGGGTGAATTAGTAACAAAAGCTACCCAAAAAGCTGGTGTCAACATTTATCCGGTAGATTCAGAACACAGCGCTATTTTTCAATGCCTGGCAGGGGAGTTTCACAATCCAATAGAGAAAATTTACCTCACAGCTTCAGGAGGGCCGTTTCGCGGATGGAGTAGAGAGAAGCTTGCTAATGCCACCAAAGCGCAGGCACTCAATCACCCCAATTGGGAAATGGGAGCCAAAATCACCATCGACTCAGCTACCATGATGAATAAAGGCTTGGAAGTGATCGAAGCGAAGTGGTTGTTTTCGCTGAAGCCCCAGCAAATCGATGTGGTAGTGCATCCGCAAAGTATTGTTCACAGCATTGTGCAATTCACTGATGGCAGTATGAAGGCTCAAATGGGCTTGCCCGATATGAAATTGCCCATTCAGTTTGCATTGGCCTATCCCAACCGGTTGAAATCTGATTTCCCCCGGTTTAATTTTATAGATTATCCTTCGCTCACCTTTGAGCAGCCGGATATGAAAACATTTGAAAACCTGGCTTTAGCGTTTGATGCAATGGAAGAAGGAGGGAATCAACCCTGCATCATGAATGCGGCAAATGAAATTGCTGTGGCAGCATTTTTAAAAGATGAAATTGGCTTTTTGCAAATTCATGATGTAATTGCAGAAGCCATGAATAAAACAACATACATAAAGCACCCAACCCTTCAAGAATATCTTGAAACGGATAAGGAAGCACGAATCATTACGAAAGAACTGATCACATAATATGGAAGTATTTCTCATCAAGGCAGCACAACTCATTTTGAGTTTATCCATTCTCATCGTCCTACATGAGCTCGGGCACTTTATTCCCGCAAAGCTTTTCAAAACACGCGTTGAAAAATTCTATCTGTTTTTCGATCCATGGTTTTCTCTCCTTAAATTCAAAAAAGGCGATACTGAGTATGGCCTTGGCTGGCTTCCATTAGGTGGTTATGTGAAAATATCTGGAATGATTGACGAGTCGATGGATAAAGAACAAATGTCAAAGCCGCCTGAACCACATGAGTTTAGAAGTAAACCCGCCTGGCAACGTTTGATCATTATGCTTGGTGGGGTAACCGTAAACCTAATTCTTGGATTCCTGATATACAGCATGGTGCTTTTTGTTTGGGGCAAAGAGCGATTGCCTCTAGAAAATATGAGTCACGGTGTAATGGTTGACAGCACATTGGTTCCTTTTGGGTTGGAAGACGGTGATCGAATTTTAGCATTGGAGGATGGTGATGCAAGGTATTTTGAAGAACTGGGAAAGGAAATTTTGATCAACGGAGCGAGAAAGATAAAGATTGAGCGAAACGGTGAACAAATGTTGATCAGCTTACCTGATTCTGTGGAAAAAGTGTTGCTTAGGAATGAGGTTAAAATGCTTTTTTCTCCGCGATATCCTTTTGAAGTGGATAGTATCATAAGCGGTCAAAATGCTGAAAAAGCAGGTTTGCAAAAACACGATCGGATTATTGAAGTTGCTGGAATACCTACGCCCACACCCATAGAGGGGATTGATGCCTTTCAATCACATAAGGGCGAAGAGATTGAGATCAAGGTTATTAGAAACGGAGAGGAATTGGTGCTTCCGGTTGAAGTGAGTAGTGAGGGAAGGATCGGTTTTGGATTGAAACCCATGAGCGCTTTTATGGAAATGGAGCGGTATAAATATGGTTTTTGGGCTGCTATCCCTGCCGGAGTGAAAGAAACTGGTGATATTCTTGGTAATTACATCACCAGCATGAAGCTTATTTTTAGCAAAGAAGGAGCTTCTCAAATCGGAGGGTTTGGTGCTATTGGTGGGCTTTTTCCAGCGACCTGGGATTGGCAAATATTCTGGAGTATGACGGCTTTTCTGTCCTTGATTCTAGCTTTTATGAATATCCTTCCTATTCCTGCCCTGGACGGAGGCCATGTTATGTTTTTGCTCTACGAGATCATCTCAGGGCGAAAACCAGGCGATAAATTCATGGAATACGCCCAAACAATCGGCATGCTCTTGTTATTTGCATTATTGCTATTTGCCAATGGCAATGATATTTTGCGTGCATTGCGGTAATCACTTTCAAAGCTGCTGAAATTAAAATAAGGCAGCCGACAGTTTGAATTTAGAATGATGACTAAATCTAAAATATTAGCCTTTGCTTTTATGGCTATTACCCTGTTTTGGCTGATCATGGACATTAACGAACTGCATTTTGGTGCATTGATTTACCTTGGGCTCTACATCACATTGCCTTTAATTTTTGGGTTGAGCGTTTTGGCCTCAAGTATTTTTAGCCGCATCTCACCATTAATGGATAGATTGTCTTCTGGCATGGTGGCTTCGGGGATTCAGTTTTTTGTCCTGATCGTTATTTTGCCCGCACCCATCAGAGGAGAAACAATGGAGGTTTCGATTGATAAAGATTATTCGGGTTCTATTTTTATGGTAATGGCCGGTCAAGAACGAACTGATCTATCAACTGATCAATATGGAGTGATTTATGTGCCCAGTGGGATGGGTGATAAATATAGTGTTAACTATTTTATTGGTAACCAGGATGTAAGTGAGCGTGTCGAGAACGTACTTCACCTTGAGTTTTTCAGGATTGACATGGATAGTGCTGAGTCGAACGCATTGATTTTTGCCAGTTTCAAGGTTGATCGCCACCCACAAACAGGGAAATTGCAATTCACCGAAAACGCGAGTGCAGTAGAGGAAATGCGTGTATTAATTCGAATGAATAGAATTGATGCCAGTAAACTGATTATGGTACCGTATCAAAAACACCTTGAGCGAATGTTTTATCCTGATCGTGTCCAATATCCTAAATAAAAAAAAGAGCACCCCTGGTCAGAATGCTCTTAATCAAAGATATTTGGTTGAAAAC
>JBBDRU010000104.1:0-43371 GCA_040905305.1 Salibacteraceae bacterium
TTTCAGGGTCATAACTCAAAGAGGCATCATAGGCACTGTCTGAAGATTCATGCCGACCGAGTTCGTGGTAAGCGTCTCCCAAGCTGGCTAGCATTTGTGCCGACAGTTGATTGTTTCCCAGCACCATTTGCGCACCCTGTTTTAAGGATTTTGCGGCTGCCTCATAGTTTTCTGCCTGATTGTTCGCAATGCCATTAAACAAATAGACCATGGGCTGAGCAGGAAAATACTCCATCGCAGCTTTGCTATCTGCGATAAGAGAATCATTCATCCCCAACTCTGAATCGATTAGCAAAATTTGATTCCAAATAGCATACCTGGAAGGGTCTATTTTTACTGCTTTTCGATATTGCCCCCTCGCCTTATCACGTTGGTTGTCAAGGGATAAATAATCTCCATAAACGGAATAGCTCTTAGCCTGCTCTGGATGAGTTTCAACCACCGCCTTGCACAACTCCAGTGCTTCTTGCCTCACTTTAGGATAACGCTCAGCCTCGCCAAACATTTTGATGAGCACCCCCACCTTGGTATCAATGTCGAGGTTTGAATTTTCATACGCTTCTTTTAAAAACTTGTAGGACTTTTCTTTCTCGCCTACTTTATCATAAAACTCGCTGAGCGACAATTGAATGTACGGATTATGCGGATCTAATTCTAAAGCCTTTTTATAAACATTTATCGCCTTTTTATACTCTCCTCTGGCTTTGTATAACTCGGCCAACATACCATAAAGTTGATTGTCTCCCGGAAACGCATCCAGCAGTTTCTCAACCTCCTCGGCAGCCTCATCATACTTTTCCTTTTTAATGAAATACTGATATTTTCTTCTGGTAACTTCTTCCGTAACACCTGCTGTAGCCTCAAATTCATCAAAAGCTTTCATGGCTTTGCGCTCTTTTCCTGCGTAGAGCAATGTATTGGCATAATCGAGCTGAAGTTGTGCGTTTTTTGGGTAACGCTTAGAAAGCGTTGCATAGATTTTGGAGGCGTCTTTATATTTCTCCCTTTCCAACATTACTTGTGCTAAACTGAGCCAATACCATTTATTTTTCTCGTCAACGTTAGCCGCCTTTTGAAAGTTTTTTTCTGCTTCGTCCAACATTTTTTGTTCGAGGTATATTTTTCCTAATCCAAAATATGACGCATCATGATCCGGTGCTATGGAGAGGCATTGGTTAAATAGATCCACAGACGCTTCTAAATTGCCTAATTGCCGTTCCTTTTCAGCGTTGATAAATTTACGAGTGAGCGAAATGCTATCCTCTTGCGACAGGGCGTTTTTCTGGGCACAGACAGCGGTTTGCATGAGCAACAAAAGCACAGTTATCACCCCGTAAACCAATCCATTATGTTTTGTTTTTATATTCAAATCAAGGTGGAAAAATCACCTAAGCTCACGTCCAATGCTGAGCGTTTGATGGATGTATTTGTTCCGATAAGGCTGTTATCTATCACGGCATTTTGAATTTGTGCATTTGTACGGATGATGCTATTGCTGATGCGCGAATCTTTGATGCTTGCGTCTGCGCCAATGCTCACATGCGGGCCAATAACACTGTTTTCAACCATTGCTCCATCGGCAATCAAAACCGGTTGAATCAACGTGGAGTTTTTCACATTCGCTTTTTCGCTTACCATGTTTACTTCCTTGTTAAACTCTAAAAGCATCTTATTGGTTTCAACCGTAGCGTTTTTATTTCCACAATCCATCCAATGATCTACCGTGCCCGGACGAAAGGTTATTCCCTGTTTTTTCATGTTTTCCAAGGCATCCGTCAACTGAAACTCACCACCCTTCACCACGTTGTTGTCCATTAAATACTTGAGTTCGCGCTTCAGATGCTTTCCGTCTTTAAAGAAGTAGATTCCGATAATGGCCAAATCACTCACAAAATCTTTTGGTTTTTCAACAAAATCTGTAATCACCCCCCGGTCGTTTACTTTCACCACACCAAACTGGCTTGGGTCTTCGATTTGCTTCACCCAAATCATGCCGTCTTGGGAGGCATCAATCCTGAAATCTGCCCGAAACAAGGTGTCGGCAAAAGCAACAATTACAGGGCCATTTAACGAAGGCTCTGCACAATAAATGGCGTGTCCTGTTCCAAGGGCTATGTCCTGATAATAGATTTTTCCTTTAGCACCAAGGTTCTCCGCAATGGCGATGAGTTCGTTTTCAACTTCCTCCCCAAAATCTCCGATGATAAACCCGATTTCATCAATGGGTTCATCTACCATTTTGGCAATATCCTCTACAAGTCGCTGCACGATGGGCTTTCCACCAACGGGGATGAGCGGTTTTGGTGTAAACAAGGTATGTGGCCGCATGCGTTTTCCTTTTCCGGCCATGGGTATGATTAAATTCATGCTGCTTCCATATTTGGCGCAAAAATGCGATTCTCAACGCAAACGCCCTTGCATTGATTGCCAGTCAATTGTTTAGGATTGTTACCAAACCGTTGCTAATTTGTTCCGGTGTGGCCAAAACCGCCTTCGCCACGATCTGTTTCAGTTAGATTATCAACGGGTTGCCATATCGCGCTCTCATAGCGTGCGATCACCATTTGTGCGATACGTTCACCATCCTTTACTTCAAAGGGTTCTTTTGAATGATTGATCAATAACACACCAACATCCCCTCGATAATCGGCATCAATGGTGCCCGGTGCGTTTAAAACTGTGATGCCCTTTTTATAGGCCAATCCAGATCGCGGCCTTATCTGTGCCTCATAACCTTGAGGCAGCGCTATATGCAATCCCGTAGGAATTAATTTCCGCATACCGGGCATAAGCGTTATCATCCCATCAGGCAAATGAGCACGCAAATCCATCCCAGCCGAAAATGCCGTTTCATAATGCGGTAGCGGGTGGTTACTTTTATTGATGATCTCTATCGATATGGACATGTTTTCGGTCTTTAAAAAATTCGAAGTAAGTAATAAACCCGGCATATAAAGCAAGCAAAACAATTCGGTAGGTTGTCAACAATACCTCGTTATTTGTCGGCAACCATTGATCAAGCAAATAAATGAACAATGCTGAGAAAAAATAACCCATCAATTTGAGCAAATTGTAGGGTACGGGAAAGTGTCGTTTACCGATATAATAGCTAGCCACTGCCATAGAAAAGTAGCACGCAAACGTTGCCCACGCTGACCCTCTAAACCCAATGATTGGAATAAGCGCAAAGTTCAAGATCACTGTTACTAAAGCACCACCAATAGCAATATAAGAGCCATATCGAGTTTTATCGGTGAGTTTATACCACACGCTCAGGTTGTAATAAACACCTAAAAAAACATTTGCCAGAAGCAAGATTGGAACCACATCCAATCCATCCCAATAAGCTTCATTTGGAATGAAATATTTAAAAAAGTCGATGAACAAGGTTACGCCAACAAACACAAGCATCACAAACGCAAAAAACAAATGGAGCATACGGGCATATATCTCCCGGCCTTTGTTTGTTTTGTATTGATCAAAAAAGAAGGGTTCAGCGGCATATCGGTAGGCTTGTATGCAAAGGGTTATAATGATGGAGAGTTTGTAACAAGCACCATAAATCCCGAGCTGGGTCATCGTTTCAAGTTCGCCCAATTCATCAAAAAGCATCCATTTAAGCATGGCACGATCCAGCGTTTCATTCACAATACCTGCAAGCCCGGCCACCAAAAGCGGCAGGGCATAAACCAACATCTCTTTCCACAACGTTGAAGAAAACACCATGCGCACCTTGAGCATATCGGGCAGCATGAGGACAAAACGACCTAAACTGGCGATGAGGTTTGCAATGAACACATAGCCCACTCCGATCTCAGGGTTATAAAATGTCTCTACTACCCAGTTGATGTTGCCCGATTTATAGAGCGGCAGGCAATAGGCAAGAAAAAACAGGTTAAGGCCAATATTGATTCCAATGAAGGTGAAATTGACCATAGCAAAACGGATGGCCTTGTTCTCTGCGCGCAGCTTCGCGAGTGGTATGGCAATTAAGGCATCGAGGCCAACAATGATTCCAAACCATGAAACGTATTCACTGTGGTCAGGATAACCCAGAACATTAGCAATGGGTTGAGAAAAAACGCTTACCAGCCCGATGAAAGCAAAAGATGAAAAAGCAAGCGACCAAAGCGCGGTAGAAAAGACGGTTCCATCCCGGTTTTTTTCGCTCGAAAAGTATCGAAAGAAGGCCGTTTCCATGCCGTATGTGAGCAGCACGACCAAAAAAGCCACATAAGCATACATCTCCGTGATGATGCCATATTGATCGGGTTGGAAAACCAGCTTGCTCGTATAAAGCGGGGTGAGCAGGTAGTTCAAAAATCGACCAACAATACTGCTCAAGCCATACACGGCTGTTTGTCCTGCGAGTTGTTTTAAGGGCGATGCCATTAAAACAAAGAAACGCCCATTACACGTGCTATTGTTCCGCGCATGTTAAAGATTTCAACGTGGTGTTGCTGAATGCAAGGGCTGCTGCGTTTTTTAACCTGAATTCGATTATTTTTCGGAAATTGAGATATTACTTTACCTCTGAATTTCGTATCCTAAAACTTATGGCTAATGCCCATGCTTACCACTCGTCCGGGATTGATGCTGCTAAACGGTGCCTTCGTTTCAAAAGCCGTTTCCGAAGCATCTGCCCCGCCTGCAGGATTATAAGTCATGTAAAAACTCTCAAGTCGATCGTTTAGGATGTTAGAAACTTTGAAATCGATAACCGTTCGTTTCTCCTTGCCGATTTTTTTGTTTACTGAAAATTCGAGGCTATGAAACGGCTCCATATAAATATCTGGGAAAAGTCCTGCACCAACAATGAAGAGTGTAGGACCTTTTACATTGTAAAAGACTCCAACGTCTAAACCTGATTCTACATTTCGGTAAGCTGCTCCTGCATTCACCACATAAGGCGACTGACCAGCCATCTGCCTGGTATCCTTGATGGTTTCACCTGTTTTCTCATAAGTTTTCCTTGAATTAAACTCCACTGAAGTCATGTCGATTTGCGACTCTACCACCGTCAGGTTACCATTTAGACTGAAGGGTTTTAGTCCGGGAGATACAAAAGCGAGGTCCTTTCTAAACTCTACTTCTACCCCATAGAGCTGACCATTCCCAACATTACGCGGTTGGTACTCTGTGCTGGTTTGTTGTTCAGGGATACGCACCAATTCAATAGGGTCGTCAAACCTTTTGTAAAACACACTTGCACTCAACAATTGACCATCTTCCATAAATAACTCCCACCGCAGGTCTAAATTATCGATGCGCGTTTCCGTGAGGTTCCCTTCCCAGTCTGTATAAGTGAATAAGCTGCCATTAAAAATACGGTTCGTCAACGGATCTATAATTTGAGCAAATGATAGTTCTTTGAACGAAGGACGGGCAATGGTCTTAGAATAGGACAACCTAAGGTTTTGCTCTTCAGCCACGCTGTAGATGAAGTTTACTGAAGGAAATAGATCTATTGCATCAAGCACTTTTTCATTTTCGAGGCTTCGTCCGTTCACCAAATCTCCACTAGCTGCCCGTTGATCACGTCCAGTGTGCCATTGGGTAAATTTCTCTGCTCTTAAACCAAGAATACTATTTAAACGTGGTGTGATCTGCAATTGGTTGGAAACATAAAGTGCACTGCTCTGCACTGTGCTTTGGTATTCATTCGGATTGGGATTGTTATTCCCTGATTGATAATAAATTCCATTAGGTCGATTAGGATAAAGGTTTTCAGGATTCAAGATATCCTGTGGGTTGGTGCTTTCCCAGGACTGACTTCCCGTGAACTGGATATCGTAAAACAAGATCTCATAATCACGTTGTTTAAACGTGTGCAGCCCACCGAACATTAGCTTGGCCTTTCTGTCAGCGAGTGTATATTTTTTGGCTAGGTCAATTCTTGCTGTCGCATTTACTTCACTCAAATCCCTCCAAATGCGGGAAGGGTTTCCACCTGCTCCTGCGATAAAAGAGGTATCAACTGCCGAAAATGTAAAGGCAGTTTTTCGAATATCTGGATCAGCGCTTGTAGAGAAGGTTGGCGACAAACGCCAATCAATCTCCCAACCGGAATCATCTAAAAAATGTGACCCATGAAGAAGTATATTGTTCATACCTCGTTGATTATACTCTAAATTGTCGGCTCCTGCAAAATAGCCTGATTGGCCAACTGCAGCGCCATCATTATCAATAAAAAACTGTCCTGCTCTACTCACACCGTTTTGCAAACGCATCAAGGTAAGTCGGTATTTTGACTTTTTGGTTTTATAGGCCAATCCCCCTAATACGCCCACCATGTTGCTTTCTTCTCCCAATTGACCCGTTTGCACCGTTGCATATCGCAATCCATAAACATCCGGATCGATCAATTTTTGATATTCACCATAGACGACATCATCATAAAAATTATAGTTCTTTTTATAGGAAAGAGAGAAAATATAACCGAGTTTTCCACCCCTTTTTGAGTTCTTCAGGTCGATCTGGTTGCCAAAAGAGACCCCCGCGCTGTAGTCCATTAAACTCATTTGACGCTTTGTCCCTAACTCAGGGTTAAAGCTTTCAACGAAATCGTTCACTTCTTCATCAGAATTTGCAGAAATGGGTGTGGGCACTTTAGCGCGGTTGGCTGCGGCAGGCAAAGCCCTGGTTCCATCATCAAAACCTAAAAAATCAGTTTTACCGCCATTATAAGTGAGGTAATCGGGGTTAAAATGCATGTCAGGGTTATAGCCTAAGCCAAAAGATACACTTGTGAACTTTTCATCCGGAAACGACTTTGTTTCAATGTTGACCAAACCTCCGGTAAAGTCTGCCGGCATGTCTGCAGAAAATGTCTTGCTTACCACAATATTGTCGATAAGGTTGGTAGGGAAAATGTCCATTTGCAAGCTGTTCTTATCCGGGTCAAGACCAGGAATATCAACATTGTTGAGCATAGTCTTGGTGTATCGATCACCCAACCCTCTCACGTAAATGTACTTGCCGTCTTCAACGGTTACACCAGTTACTCGTTTTGCAGCATCAACCGCGTTTGCGTCTCCCGCCAATTGCATTCTTGAAGCTGATATACCATCAACCATAGCCCCTGATTTTTTCTTCATCATCATAAGCGCCTCTTCCGATTGACGAGATGCTTCAGCCTGAATCACGACCTCTTTAAGCAACATGCTGCTTTCCTCTAATTGCAGTTCGCCCAACAAGGCAGTTTCCCCTGCCTCAACTGTTACTCCTTCTATGGTGAGTGTCTGGAACGTGATGAAAGAAATCTCAACATCATAATTACCCGGGGCAATAGGTAGAGAGAACTGCCCGTCAAGATCAGTACTGATACCGTTTGTGGTTCCTTTGATCACCACATTTGCTCCGATGAGTGGCTCACCCATTGTTTTGTCGTAAACAGTTCCACGAATCACTCCATTTTCTTGAGCGCTCTGTTGAGCCATCACAGAAGAAGTGAGTAGAAAGAAAACAAAACTGAATAGTGTAAATCTGTGTCTCATCGGGTTTTTAATTGATTATTAAGAATGGGTTTAAAAAAAGCAAACTCGCAGCGCTGATGCTGCAAGTTTGCTTGAGTCGGTATGAATACTATTTACGTTCAATAGTTAGATTAAAGTCCTGATAGTTTTCCGGCTTGAGCAGTCCATGTCCAGCTAAGAACCGAAACATCAGCTTTGCTTGAACCTCCTGCAGTGATTCCAGCAGGGACATCACCATCAACATAATTTTCCAATTCGCTGGCAGGAACATCTAATTCAATTCCTTCAAACGAAATGCTGCCTTCGCTTGCAACTACTCTGTTGATCATTTGGCCATCCACTATTCCAGTGAAATAGATGTTTTTCAAATCAACGATCGAGTTGTCATCAGTATTGATGATGTCTTCAGTAACTCTACCAAGATCATCATCAGACATAACAACCGTTCCTTTTTGAATGGTGTGACCGGCTTCGAATGACCCTTCAGGCCCGTCCAATTCAAAGGCGTGACCAGTTGCAGCGAGAACCACGAAATTCTCAACCGTACCAGACCATGACTGATCCGTGTCAAGACCATCATCACCCGAGTTCCAAACCACTACATTCTTGACGTCAACGGTTCCACCAAACCATTCGATTCCGTCATCCTGGTTTGCAATAACCTCAATGTTTTCAACCACTGTTCCTGTTCCAACACCACCCATCGTAAGGCCATTGATCTCGTTTCCAGAACCGATGTTTGCCCCACCGTGGCGGATAGAGATATACTTGATAACACCTGAATTATCGGCATCATCAGAACCTCCGTAAAGGCCATTAGGGTCTGAAGTAGGAATTCCTTCGATTTGAACTTCACTCACATCACCGTTATCGTTTGAAGCAGAAATCTTTGCTTTTCCAAGAACAATGACACCTCCCCAATAACCGTTAATGTCAGGATCAAGGTTTGGGCTAGCGAAATCACCACCGGCTACTTGCTCAGGAGTGATCTCATCCGCTACTGATGTAAAGATGATCGGAGCTTCAGCAGTTCCTTCGGCCATCAACATACCGCCTCTGGCAACAATAAGAGCAGTGGCGTTGGCACCTGTTCCTGCTTCCCCTTTAATAACAGTTCCTGGCTCAATGGTTAATGTAGCACCATCTTCTACCACAATACGCCCACCAAGTATGTGAACTTTATTGCTTGTCCAGGTGGCATCAGCAGTAATGTTGCTCGTAATGGTTACAGTGGTTTCATCATCTACGTCTGGATAGTTACAAGAGCCGTCATCCTCTTTTGCTTTCTCATCGTAGTTAGTTGCTTCTGGATCAGTACATCCTTCTCGTTTACAAGAAGAGACTGAAAGTACAAAGCCAAGCGCCAGAAGAGCGGCTAGTGACTTAGTTGCGGATAGGTAAATTCTTTTCATTTCTATTGATTTTTGTTTGGCACAAAGGAATTGCCATTAGATTACCTCGTAATTAGTGCATGGTTAAGGAAAAGTTATGAAACTGTTGATTGAATGTTTAATCACACCGATGCTTGTTGGCCTTGTCTTAACACAGCTATTTAAACGCCCTGCTACCGGAGGTTGGCAAAAAGTGTTTACATTCGAGTAATCTCCTGTTAACACTTAGTATGCATTCCTAACCTTTTAATAACGGTCACATAAATAAACAACCATGTCAGTAAATCTACATTCGAAGCCAGATTTTGATAATCAAGAATCCATGCTTTCAAAAAAGAAAATCCTTGTAGTAGATGACGAGGAAGACATACTGGAGTTTTTAAGCTACAACCTTTCCAAAGAGGGCGCAAAAGTTTACACGGCAAAAAACGGGGTTTTGGCTATAGAGATTGCGCGAACTAAGCGCCCTGATCTTATACTATTGGATGTAATGATGCCGGAAATGGACGGTGTTGAAACCTGCATGCACCTGCGCGAAAAACCCGAAACCAAAAACATCATCATCGCTTTTCTTACCGCAAGAGGCGAAGATTATTCACAAATTGCAGGCTTTGATGCCGGAGCTGATGACTACATCGCCAAGCCTATTAAGCCACGGGTTTTAATCAGTAGAATCAAAGCCCTGTTACGAAGAAAAGAAGGTCCTATGCAAGCGGATGGATCCGTGGAGCTAAAGTCTCTAAAAATTGACCGCGACCGCTATGTAGTGGTTAAAGATGATGTAGAGCTCAATATGCCCAAAAAAGAATTTGAACTGCTCGCGTTGCTTATTTCCGTGCCTGGAAAAGTATTTACTCGAGAGGCTATTTTATCTTCTGTTTGGGGCGAAGATGTAGTTGTTGGTGACCGAACCATTGACGTTCATATTCGAAAACTTCGTGAGAAAATTGGAAGTCCGCACATCAAAACAATTAAAGGAGTCGGTTACAAGTTTGAAGAATAGAATAGCTTTCTTCGCAGAAGCTGACTATGAAAATTGAAACTCCTTTTCAGGCTGCAAGTCTTATTGCTGTTGCAATTGTAACAGTAGTAACGATCATATTGCTCATCATTACCCTTTCCTGGAACACATCTCTGCAATGGTGGACATGGCTTATATTTATCATAACTTCTTTTTCAGTTGCTTATGGAATGAGCTACTGGGCTATACAAAAGTTTATTCACGGGAAAATAATGACCCTTTACAGGGTAATACTTTCGCCAGATAACCTTAACAAAGGCGTTCGTTCTGCACTTAAATCAAAAGATACACTGGGTGTCGTTCAAGAAGATGTGAAAAACTGGGTTTCTGTAAAACAATCTGAAATTCAAACACTAAAAGAGCAAGCGAAGTTCAGGCGTGATTTTGTTGGGAATTTAGCCCATGAGCTCAGAACACCGATTTTTAATATGCAGGGCTACTTGCAAACGCTGATTGAAGGTGGGTTGGAAGATCCAAAAATCAACTATGATTACCTGGATCGTGCCGATAAAAACCTCGAACGTCTAATCACTTTAGTGGAAGATTTGGATGGAATCTCGCGCTTAGAGTCGGGTGAAAAAGTGCTGAAAAAGGAAAAATTCAACATCAATGAATTGGTCAAGGAAGTGTTTAGCCTGTTTGAGCTTCGCACCAAAGAAAAAGGTATAATGTTGCGGTTCAATAAGAAATATGAAAAGCCTTTTTTTGTGATGGGCGATCGTAGCAAAATTCAGCAAGTCATCACCAACCTCATCGCCAACGCCATTCAATACGGAAAAGAAACCGGTTATTGTGAAGTGCGTTTTTTCGATATGTCTGAAAGCTTGCTCATCGAGGTTGCCGATGATGGAATCGGTATTCCCGCCAACCATTTGCCTCGTCTTTTCGAGCGCTTTTACCGTGTTGATAAGAGCCGATCCAGGCATGAAGGCGGAACAGGTTTAGGGCTCGCCATTTGTAAACACATCATTGAATCTCACGGGCAAACCATCAGCGCCCGCAGTGTTGAAGAAAAAGGAACAACTTTCTCCTTTACTTTGGACAAAGCAAAATAAGCGCTTCACATGGATCATTTCAGAACGGAAGTAACAGCTCCCGAATTTCCTTTTTCGGTCGATCATCAATCTATTATAGCCATGATTGGTTCTTGCTTTGCAGAGAACATTGGTGATCGGTTTAGGCAGCACAAAATCGATGCGCACATCAACCCTTTTGGTATTTTATTCAACCCTTTTTCCATTATGAACGCGTTGGAGCGCATGCTCAACAGCCGACCTTATCAGGAAAACGAATTGATCGCATTCAATGAACGTTTTGTAAGCCTTGATCATCACGGAAAATTTAGTCACTCCACAGCATCGGAAACCCTGAATAGCATAAACAAGTCTCTGGAGGAGGGTCGTGCACAATTGCTTAAATCAGAAGTTGTCTTTATCACTTTGGGTTCTGCCTGGGTGTATGAATATTCAGAACGAGGGCATATTGTAGCCAATTGCCACAAAATTCCCAACAAAGCATTTAAAAAAAGACTGCTCAGCTTTCAGGAAACACATCTTATTCTTCGGCATATCCCGCAGTTTTTGGCTTCGAAAGGAATCACGGCAAACATTGTTTTTACGGTAAGCCCGGTGCGACACTGGAAAGATGGTGCTGCTGAAAACCAACGGAGCAAATCACATCTTCTAAGTGCTGTGCATGAAGTGGTAGATGAATTTGAGGCCTGTCATTATTTTCCGTCCTATGAATTTATGATGGATGATTTGCGCGACTACCGGTTTTATAAATCAGACATGCTTCACCCAAGCGACCAGGCGCTTGACTACATTTGGGAAAAGGTTCAGCAAAGCTTTTTCTCTGATGAAACACGCATTATCTGTCAGGAATTAAAGGCTGTAACCCAAGCGGCAACGCATCGACCGATTGACCCTGAGAGCAATTCCTTTCAGCGTTTTTTAAAAAAGCAAATCAACATCATTGATGTGTTAGAGCAAAAGTATCCCCGCATCGACCTGAGCAAAGAGCGTAAACACTTTCTTTCGTTTCAGCTCTGACCTTATTTTTCACTATGCAGCTTTGCGAGGTATTCTTGCTCTGTTTGTCCGGGAGTTGGGTGCCACTCCACTTCGTTTACTCCTAAAACATAGAAATCCATTATGGTAGAATAGCCACTTCGCGAAATCACTTTTTTTGCCTGAGAGAGCGCTTGATATAGCTCATGATCATTTAAGTGATTTACAATTTTAATGTTATCAAGGTTTTTTTCGTCTGTCTCATGTGGTTTTCCCCGCAATAAAAGCAGCCGCTGACCACTCTCCAAATAGCGTCTCACAACGTCCACTTCAAACAAACTGCGCTGCGGCTCAGGTCCACTCACAATAGCCACTGCATCCCAAACCCATTTGCCGGTTTTTGAGAGCGGTGCCTGAAACCGACTCAACGGCCCTATATATAAAAAGCGTTTTGGCATCTTAGCAGGATGGGAAAGCTCTCCTGCCAAACCTGGTTTTTTGTTGAAATCAGGAATCCAAACTTCGTCATATTGATTCATCACCCACCGATTTAACCAATTGACCAAGCCCTGAAAACGAGGTGTTTTTATTTCAATTTGATGGTGAACAAAAACCGAAAAAACACTTCTATTCCACAAACCAAATCGGCCATCAGAGATCACCTTGGTTATTTGGTGTTTTTTGATCAGGGTTTTTAAGTGCGCGTGCTCTTTCCAAATGTTCCACAAAAATTTTGGCCCACGCCAGAAAAAATGACGCATCATATTTCCATCGGCTGGGTAGGTTATGACCATGAAGGGTATTTCTACCACCTCCAGTTCGGGAAAATGTGCGTGAAGCAGGGCTTCTGGGCCATCGTTTGCAGCAATGAGCACCTCGTTTCCACGATCCAGTTCTTTTCGAATTAATGGAATACAGCGGGCCGCGTGTCCCAGGCCCCAATGCAACGGTGCGATAAGAATTTTTTCTGCCACGGCATCAAAAGAAAGGAATCTCTACATCTTTGTGTTATGAAAAATGCAATTATCACCGGTTCATCTAAAGGATTAGGTAGGGCCATCGCTGAAAAGCTGTCTGCAGAAGGTTATCGAGTCTGGCTCACGGCACGAAACGCCTCCGCACTTAAAGCCGCAAAAGAGGCCATTGAAGCCAAAACTGGCAGTCCTGTCGAAATCGACACCATCGACCTTGCCGATCATGATCAAACCACGCGCTATGCCAAATCTATTTTAGAGCGCTGCGAGCACGTTGACGTTTTGGTAAACAACGCGGGGATTTTTGTCCCGGATCAACTGCACCGAGGAAAAACCACACTCACATCTCAAATGAATTTGAACTTTTATGCCGCGCACACCATCACGCAGGCGTTGATGCAAAAGTTCATGGATCAAAAGTCTGGACATATTTTTAATATCTGCTCAGCGGTGACCCGCAAACCAAGAGCAGAAGCCGCGAGTTATACCATTTCTAAGTTTGCTTTACTCGGTTATCACAAGGTGTTGCATCAAACTTTGCTTCCGCTGAATATAAAGGTAACAGCCTTTTTCCCCGGATCCATCAACACTTCCAGTTGGGACGGGATGAATGTGCCACGAAATGAGTTTATCCAACCCGAAGATATTGCGGAAATGCTTTCAGGAATTCTAAAACTGAAAAGCGGTACGGTGCCGTCAGAAATCGACTTAACCGCTATAAATCCCGATTATTGATGGGGAAAAACAAACTGAAAAAGTTTGCTAAGGTGAAGGAAATGCCCCATGTGTTGGAGCCGCCATTCAAGGAAATTTTAGCGAACGACTATAGGCTAAAAGGAAAATGGCACGAAGAGTTTGGCAACAACAACCCCATCGTTTTGGAGTTGGCCTGTGGAAAAGGAGAATACGCAGTAGGCATGGGTCAATTATTTCCAAATAAAAATTTTATCGGAATCGACATCAAAGGTTCACGCATGTTTTCGGGAGCTACTGAAGTAGAAGAAAAAGGAATGGGTAACGTGCGGTTTTTACGCACTAAAATCGACATGATCACCTCATTTTTTGCCAAAAACGAAGTGGACGAAATCTGGATATTATTTGCCGACCCACAACTTGGAAAAGCACGTAAGCGCCTGACAAGCCAGCTTTTTCTGAATCGCTACGTTCAATTATTAAACCCCGGAGGAGCCTTGCATTTAAAGTCAGACAGCGATGAGCTTTATGCTTTTACCAGGGATGAATCTATTCCTGAATTTAATGCCAACTCTGATGTGTTTTCTTTTGATCTGAAGTTCGATACGCCCCGACTTTATGAAGAAGGAATAAGCCAACTTGATGAAAGCTCGCAAAGTGTACTGAACATTCGCACTTATTATGAACAAATATGGCTAACCCAGGGAAAGACAATTAAATATTTGCGTTACGAGCTTCATAAAAACTAACGGTTTATTAAGCGATTTCTCGTGGTGTTATAGTCTAAAAAATACGAAAGCCTAAATGATATGTTGTTCTGCATGGGTGCTGCAAAAGCGCGATCCAGGTTTACAAGATAACTTGATCCAACCGTATTTCCCGTAGCTGCCACCACATTTCGATAGAGCAGTACGATTTCTGATGCTGGAGCAAACCACCAGGAAAATCGCACATCGATATTAAACGTGTTGAAGTTTAAGTCGTTCACCCCTGACAACGAGGCACTGGTCAATGAGCCGTCCTGCTCAAGCAAAGCAAAACTTTGATAATCTACATCCGTATAAGAATGCCTGAATGCTACATTTAGAGAGCTTGTTGGGTTAAACACAAATTGAGCATTAACAATGTTTTCAATGTTGCGCGTATTTCTTCTTCCAAAGTATATTTCATCAGGATCATTATCAGGAACAAACCCCCGGTCATTTTTGGTTTCCGTAATGATGAATTCGGGAATAGCAAAAAACCGATCGCCTATCCTAAACCGAGGGGCAAGACGATAATTGATCACGTGTCTATCAAATGCAGCCACATAGCCGTATCTAATACGAGAATCCACTGCCACAGTCTTGCGGTAATCAGAAGAAATAAAAGCAGAACCTTCAGCCTGTGGGGGAAGCTTAAACCATCGACCTAAAGCTCTCGGCTCAAAATAATCATAGGTTTCAAATGGTCGGCCGGTTACGTCTCCTCCAAACGCAAAAAAACTGCGAAACATATAAAAAGCGTTGTAACTCACATAAAAATCCTCGTATCTATAAGGTTTAAACAAAGACTCATATCCAGCCGAAAGCGTGTGTTCATATCGATTCCAAACGCCCCTGGGTTGAATGGTTATGTAACTGGCGGATGCATAATGGCCGATCTGATTATTGCGTTGTTGGAAACCTAAATCGTTGATATCGTAATTCTCTGTGATCAACGATTGATCAAATCGCCAACGCCAGTTGCCAGAAATATCTGCCAACATCCATCCACCGCTGTAGCCATCGTTTACCTTATCATTTTCAAAGAGTGCGCTTTGCTTCGCATTGAATCCCAATCCATGCTTTCCTGATTTGGAGACAAAATCACCCACTACTGCAGCAACGTTAGCGTCTCGTGCAGGTCCTCTACGCAGCGTATTTGTGTTGATAAAACTAAGAGACGAGTTACGATTGATCCGTTTGTCCAGCACAAATACATTGTAATTGGTCATTGGCTCTGTGAGCAATTGAGTTTCCTGTCCGTCCTCGATTCGTGTGCTGTAATTATCAGCTGTGAGCGCGTTCATCACCCCAATACCAAGATTGTTTTTGGTGCGCCCAGAGATTTTTGTTGCATTTAGCAGTCGGGTATATTCTTGTCGAATGGTAACGCTATCGTTTGAGTTGAGGTCTTGACCACGAATGTTTTTTGGTGCTCCACCAATTCTTCTGGTATAGAGTAAATCACCAATCGTAAAGAGCTCGGTTCCTTCCGTAAAAAACTGTCGGTTTTCATCAAATCGATTCTCAAAAGGTGATAAGTTTAAAAACTGCTGATCAAAAGCGACCTGACCAAAATCCGGAATCAAAGTCATGTCCAGCGTAAAACTCTCATTGATTCCATACTTAAGGTCTAAGCCTGCATTTAGATCATAATTTCTCGTTCCATCAAAGTCATCAGCATATGCTGAAAAATATGGCATGGCAGAAAGTCGAACCGGAGGGTCAATATCTGTCATATCAGTAAGCAACCCGCATTGGTATTCGAGTCTATAGCCAGCGCTTTTATCAAGAAAATTCCAAGATGACGTTTTCCGATTTCTGCGCACGCTGCGCATGAAGTTGATTCCCCAGTCTTTTACCATAGTTTCGGGGAAGCGTAAAGCGATGTAGGGGATTTCCGCCTCCATAACCCAGCCTGAATCATTGATTCGCACCGCACTTTTCCAAACCGAATTCAAGCTAAAGTCATCCCCGTTTACCGTGGTGCGAGCATCGGCTTGTGTACCTGCTGCGGTTACCCAAAAATTAAAATCGCTGAGTCCATCGTTGTATGGGTTGATAAAAAACCCAAACCAATCGGTGTTCTCGTTGTAGCTATCTCGCTTCGTCAATTGGGTTAAAATACTATCTGGCGATGGATCGTGCATCACGGCAATGATGTATAGGGCTGCATCATCGTATAAGACGCGCACTTCTGTTTGAAAGCTCCGCGGAATGCTGTCTCCGTTTTCAGGCTCAAACATTACAAAATCAGTGGCCACGGGAGCAGATTTCCACGTATCATCTTCTATTTTACCATCAATTTCAGGTCGATCAACCGCTCGCACAGCAGGCATCGTTTTGCGCTCTACCTGAGCTAAAAGCAGGCTATGAAAAGCAAGAAAAGCACAAATCAACACAACGGATCTCATGGCACGAAAGTAAAATGGATATGAAAGAGAACGCACGGTAACCTTTCTTAAGGACAAAATCAACCAAAGCGCAGTTTTTAAACCCGTTTGGCTCCATTTGAAAATCTATTGTGATAGCTTTGAAAAGCCTCGTAGTTTTAAGTGAATGCAACATTTTATGTCATTTTTATAAGCATGGAAAAAGACTTTTTTGATCAGGTGTATCAAGTAGCACGTCTCATTCCTGAAGGGCGAGTCACCAATTATGGAGCCATCGGCAACTACTTAGGCGCAGCCCGTTCAGCGCGCATGGTGGGCTGGGCGATGAACAACGCGCATCATCAAACCCCGCCTGTGCCGGCTCATCGCGTGGTAAACAGCCAGGGGTTATTGACCGGAAAAATGCATTTTGAAACGCCTTTTCGTATGCAAGAATTACTGGAGGCCGAAGGCGTGCACATAGAAAACGACCAGGTAGCCGATTTCAAATCCGTGTTTTGGGATCCGATGGTGGAGTTGGGTATGGGTTAGAAGATTACTGCGGGAACTTTACCATAAAATATAAAAAGCTTACTTTGCAACAGCATTAGGTGATTGTATCATGAGCCAATTCGACTACATTAAAGACATTGCAAAGTATGGTCTGGAAAACGACCAAGAAAGGCTATTGTCTGTTCTGAATGAACTTATTGAGTACTCCAAAAAGACTAAGAAAGTTAATTTTGCTATTCAGCTTCAGTCCATACTTAAAGAAGCTATCAGAGATCAACAAACAAGCGGACTCACAAAAGTCGGATCAGATAAGTACTATCAAAGAGTTGAAGATCGAGAGGTAGGTGACTTAATCCTTGAAAAATTAACCTCCGATTATAGCTTTAAGAATTTAGTCTGTAATACTAAAATCAAGACGCAATTGGACTATTTTATCAAGGAACACCAAACCGCAGACCTTTTAAGAAAATACGACCTACCAATATCCAATAAGGTTTTGTTGCATGGCCCTTCCGGTTGCGGAAAAACCCTCACCTCATACGTAATAGCTGGCGAATTAGAAAAGATGATGATTGTTGTCAATCTAGGGGCAATCGTTTCGTCTAAGCTCGGAGAAACAAGTAAGAACCTTGCAAAGGTATTTCGGAAGGCTTCATCCGAAGAATGTATCATTTTCATAGATGAGTTTGATTCATTAGGGAAGGTAAGAGACTACAATCAAGATCATGGAGAAATGAAAAGGGTGGTCAATACCATTCTTCAACTCTTTGATTATCTACCTCAAAATAGTATTGTTATTGCTGCTACCAATCAAAAAGACATGGTAGATGAAGCATTGTTGAGAAGATTCGATCTTAGTATTGAATTCCCTTTGCCAGATGTTGAAAAAATCAAGGAGCTTGTTAAACTGACGTTGAAAAACGGTGAGTTTAAATTTGATAAACCCAGATCAATCAACAAAGTCATTGAAAGTGCAAAAGGTCTGTCATATTATAGTATTCAGAAAACATTGGTAACCGCAATTAAAAGAAGCCTGTTTAACCAAGCCGAAAGCAAGGTTAAACGCATAAAGGCGACTATCAGTACCGATATTTGGAAAGACTTAATTACTGAGGAAAAGGAAGCATTAAAGAAGAAGTAAATTATTCTCCTTCAAATTAAACATCCCCTTCTGCCTCTGCTTCCCCTTCAACATGAATGATATTCTCAATTTCGTTCACAGCAAGCATTTCAGCATAGAGCTTACCTGTTTGTTTAGCTTCCGTTAGGTTTTCCTCAAGGGTAATAGCCATTGATAAGGGATGTGCCTTATTGTATTTTTCAAGCGACTGCGGCAATAATTGTGGATTAAGTAAGCAATGTATTACCAGTTTGAAGGTGGAACCTTCTTCTTCTAAATCCTTAGTATTGATTTGAAAATTTACTTTTTGTGTATTTGAAGCTGGTATTGGATTAGAGACCCCTCTGTTATTCTGTGACCAAGATTCTTTTAAGTGTGACTTAACTTCTTTTTCAGATTTGAGAATATCCTCAGCAGATTGATTTCTTACTATTCTAAAAGCCATTCTTAAGGGGCAATATCCTAATTGATTATTTTGTACTGGCTCAAAACTGAAACACAAGGTTGCAGATAATTTCAGTACGCCCTTCTTTCCTAAGTCTTCCTGTATTAAATAAGCCGGAAAGTTTAAAGGTATTATCTTCATTTCATCCGGGTTGATCTCATCTTCAATAACAAAAGTTATGGCATTATCTGTTGAAGTGGTGCTTTTATCCGGGTTAACGACACCATAACCAGCAGTTTTATTTCTTAGCTTGACAACCGGATCGGCAAAAGGAATAGCATCCAGGGAGGCAGAATTTACTATCAGTGCCTTGATTGTCTGCACCCTTAATGTTGGATAGCTTTTCTGAATCTGGGCTGCAATGTTTGCAACTAAAGGAGTAGAAAAGCTGGTTCCGGCATGTCTGTAAAAACCGAAAGCAGGATTTGCAGATAATACTTCCATCAAGGCATCATTATTTGTACCCACAAAGCCATTTCCTTGCTCGTAATCACCCCCGCCCTCAATTACATCCGGTTTGAACAAATGGGGATTGTTCTTTGTGAATCTTTTGTCTGGTTTTTTGTATTGTTCGAGGTCAATATGGCTTTTACGGGAGTATAATGTCGGAAATTCCCGACCATGAGAGATGCCTGCAAAAGTACCATCTTGAAGATTGTCAGCCGCTGCACCAACGACAACATTGTTCATACTATCAGCAGGAGATGACAAGTTGGTTTCTTCTTCTTTAAAATAGTTGAGATCGTATCTGGTCTGGTTGATTGCGTTATTGTTGTTTGCTGTGCAAATGAAGATCAGACAGTCATTCTCATGAGCAAACTTGTCTAATTCGTAAGCGTAAGCTGAAAAATCTTCATTGGTCGCTTTGTGTGCCGAGTAACAGGTAGTAAGTACGAACAAACGCATCTCAGGATATTCAGCTTTGGCACGTTTCAGTAAATCCAACACATCCAGCATGGATAAATGGCCACTATCCGCATCCAATATTTTCACAGAGAGCAGCCTTGCATCAGCCGGTATTTCTCCGATATAATTTACTGAATAGGGCTTTCTACCCAAGGCAGCCAGAGCAGCAATGGAAGTGCCGTGACCAAAACCGTCATTGGCGTTATCGACAAACGGACTACTTCCAGTGAGGTTAAACCTATCATCATTTATCAATATAGGAGCTAATGGGGTTGTATTGCTTATTCCGGTATCTAATATCCCAATTGTAGGAAGATCCTCATCAGGGTTGCTGATTTCAAAACCGTAAGCTCTTTCAACCGTATTGAGTTCGGATGGGCGAACAACTGTTGACAGGGAAGAGGTTACACTTAGTAGAATATCAAAGTTCCTGGCTATTTCTTCAATACTCTCCTGTGAGGCACCAAATACTTCAAGTACTCCAGTATCTTCAATTAACCGGTATTCGTACTCATTCTCTGTAAGGTATTGTTGCAAACGATTGTAGATGGTAGAAACATCCTCTGAGCCAGCAGGAAACTCTATCAACTTGAAGTTCATCAGTTGTACCCGGTCCTGATAATCAAGAATGTCTTTTGTAGTTAGAAGTTTAAAGTCCCTGATGAATTTTACTTTTCCTCTGTACTCTGCCTGCTCGTTTTCACCGGATTCTTTCAGGATAAAATTTTGAATATCTTGCAAGAAAGTGGCAAACTTATCCTGATCCACTACCGCAAATAATACTTCCCGATTGAAATGAGAAAAATTAACACCTTCTAACCCAAACTCATTATAGTAGAACTGATAATAATCTTTGATATTAAATTGATCCTGAAACCTGATTTGTATGTAATCAATATGAGCAGGAATTTGCAGGGCTTCATTTCGTTCCTGTCTCCTGTTGGTCAAATCAGTATTTAGCCTAGCTAAGGATCCTCTGAACGTATCTACCATTGGCAGGTAATCCGGTTCTTCTTCCGCTCGATCTTCTTGACCTCCAAAACCATAATTGAAGTCCATTTTTATAGATTGTTCCTTCTGAGTTGAGGAGTTGAGCTTTATGTGCGGTTTCTTTGCCATATTGTAGTTGAACTTTAACCCAATTCCATTTTTGCTATTTCATCCAAATCCACATTAAACACACACCCGTCTTTAAAACCACGGTTACCCAGTTTGCTGGTGGGGCGTTTTTTACAGTTGGCTTCAATGATTACCGAACCATTGCCAGGCTGCCAAGGGGCGAACCCAATTTCGGGCGTGGTGGAAAACCACAGCGAAATCAACGGTTTTTTCAAAGCTGCCGCGATGTGCATCAGCCCCGTGTCGTGAGAAATGACCTTCTCGGCTCGCTCAATAATGCTGGCAGATTGATTTAAACTGAATGCGCCACAAGCATTAAAAACTCGATTTCCACATACTTTCACTACTTCGTCTGCACGCTCACGGTCTTCAACACCCCCCAGTAAAATCATCGGTGATTTGATCTTTTCGCACAAGCGAATCATCTTATCTGTTGGTAGAATTTTTCCCTTCATTTTCCCTCCGATGGCATAAGCGATGTAACTGTCTCGAAACGGTTCGGGCAACATGGCAGGCATAACAACGTCATCATCTGGGATGAAAAAATCCAGACCATTTCCATCATCCTCCACACCCAGTGGTTTCACGGCTTCAAAGCTGCGCTTTACTACATGGCCAATTGGAAGTATTTCTCGCTTGACATTTACATAAATCCATTTGGCTACATTACGCTTATCTATAGTGAAGTTTAGTGATTTACAAGTATGCTTCACTTGCTTGGATCTCAGGTTGTTGTGCAGGTCAACTACATAATCATAATAACCGGGAACCAATTGGTCTTTCACTTCGCTCACGCGCTTGTCGATGGTGATAACCTTGTTGATATGAGGGTTTGCAGATAGCAACCCGGCATATACTTTTTTAGTGATAAAGTCTATTTGCACTTCCCCTTCAAGTTGTGATTTTAAAGCTCTTACAACAGGCGTTGTGAGTACGATATCTCCAATGGAGCTGAAGCGGATGATGAGGATGCGGGTCATAAAAACAGATCGCAAAGTTGCGTTTTTAGCGCGGATTTTAGCGCAAAGCGTTTAGATTCGAGCAGATCGGAAGAAACATTCCAACGGATTTTATCCGGTTACCCGCCTGAGAAAATCATTTCTCAAAAAAAGGCAAAAAAAAGAGGGCATCTTACGATGCCCTCTTTCAATAGCTTTAAAGCTTGATTAAGCTTCAGCCCAAGTACAAACATTGGTAGATGTACAAGCAGCCTCAGCATCGTCAGCTTCGCTTTTAGAAAGACCATTGTATTCTGTAGTTGTAGAAATTCCAAATACTTCACAAGTACATGTGTAATCTTTCTTGCAAGAAGTACCTGCAAATACGAATGCTACAAGAGCAACTGGTAATAATAACTTTTTCATTGTAATTAATTTTTGATTAGCAATTGGCGCAAATGTAACCGTATTTCAATTACTACAAAAATTTTTCTTAAAATGTGTTTATTGCAGCAAAATCAAGACACACAGGCGCAGGAAGGCTTTTTAGCATGTTTGAACTCCTCAAATTTGAATAGGCACACGACCGATTTAATCGCTTTTTCAAACCACTCAGCGCATGCTCACCGCAAAAAAAGCAGAATATCGATAACTTTGACCGCATGCTGATCGATAGTCATACCCACATTTACCTGCCAGAATTTGATGAAGATTTTGACGAAATGATTCTCAGAGCCAGAAAGGAAAACGTTCAGGCATTTCTGCTTCCAAACATTGACGCCTTGTCCATTCAGGGTTTGCATCAAGTATGCGACCGCCTTCCAGACCATGCTTTCCCAATGATGGGATTGCATCCTTGTTCTGTCAAAGAGCAATACCTTGATGAATTGGAAGAAATAAAGCGGCATTTATTTCAGCCGGTGCGCAAATATTGGGCAGTAGGTGAAATCGGTATTGACCTGTATTGGGATAAATCTACGCTGAAAGCTCAAACCGAAGCACTAACACGACAAATTGAATGGGCAAAAACGCTTGACTTACCCGTTGTGTTACACATTCGAGATGCTTTTGACGAAACCTTTGAGGTTATTGATCGCCTCAACGATGAAAAACTACGTGGGGTTTTTCATTGTTTCACTGGAACTAGGCAACAAGCAGAACACATCATTGGCTATGGTGGATTCAAACTGGGAATTGGCGGAGTTGTCACTTTTAAGAATGGTAAAATCGACCGTTTCATTCATGAAATCGACCTATCTCATATCATCCTTGAAACGGATGCGCCCTATCTCGCACCTGTCCCGCATAGAGGAAAAAGAAACGAGCCTGCCTATCTGGCACTGGTGGCTCAAAAACTTGCTGAGTGCTATGGTGTTTCGTTAGAGGAAGTTCAAAACGCAACCACCCAAAACTGTATTGACCTATTTCAACTAAACCTGCCTTCTGATGAGAATAATGATATTTCTAATTCTATGCATTTGGACGACTAGCGCATCTGCCCAAAATCACGATTCGAATGACATAAGCATAAGAGGATATGCCGATGCTTATTACTCATGGTATTCCAACGCAAATCAGGTAGCACTTCAACAGCACGATGCCATAGGCGCCTTTCACAATAACTTCGGGCTCAACATAGCTCAGGTTAGCACGGCATATAATGGTGACAGAATCAGGGGAGTTGCTACTGTTCATTTTGGTGATATTCCTTTGATAACCTGGCAACCAAAATATCGAAATATACAAGAAGCCAACGCGGGAATCCGAATCTTCAAGCGCTTTTGGTTGGATGTGGGTTTTTTCAAAACGCATGTAGGTACCGAAAGCTTCTTGCCTAAGGACAACCTCACCAGCATCATAACACTAGCTACCTTCTACGGGCCATTTTATCAAAGCGGTGCTAGGTTGAGTTATGACACCGATTCTGATTGGCATTTTGAATTGCATGCCATAAACGGATACAACCTTCACATTGATGACAATGAATTCAAGACCTTCGGAGCGCTTGTTAGCAAAAAATGGAACGACCGCTTTTTCACCAGCTATTCAAACATGCTCGGACAAGAAAATGTAGGTCAATTACAGGACGGGTATTTGGTGTATCAAAATGCCTTTATTCATGCATCCTTGAAAAAGTGGGACATTCAAATCGGTGGTGATATCGCACTTGCCAACGAATGGCGAACAAATGATGGGTGGTTGAGTAAACCCCTCTATAATGGACTGGTCACTGCAAAATACCATCTTGACGAGCGCTTTTCCATCGCCATGCGCGGAGAAATTTTTAGCGATGCGCTTGCCATCAACAGCCGAAGAATAATTCCCATTCATGCAGAGTCTTCATCCCTCTCTTATCCGAGCCGATACAATGCAAATGCTGGAATGACCATCTATGGAGGAACCATTAGCCTTGAATACAAACCCAATGATCATGGTTTCTTTAGAATTGAATCCAGAACTCTATTTGACCCCGATGCACTTTATACCGAGCACCCTGATGGTTTTAATGCGGAAGTCGTTGGCTTAAACCCGATGCTAACTAGCCGAACACAAGTGATGGCCACCATTGCTTTTTATTTCGAGAAAACCTTCAAATTCGCACGGTGAATTCTATTCTTATTATTTATACCGGTGGCACTATTGGCATGATCGAATCAGAAGACCGCCAAAACTTAGTGCCGTTTAATCTTGAGCAGGTGCTTGAAAAAGTGCCTGAACTCAAGAAAATTGATGCCCGATTGGACTCGATATCTTTCGAAAATCCAATCGATAGCTCAGACATGCAACCCGAGCATTGGAACAGCATTGCACTTCTCATCGAAGAACGATACGAAATGTATGATGGCTTTGTAGTTCTTCATGGCTCAGACACCCTGGCATACACCGCCTCTGCCTTGAGCTTTATGTTTGATGGCCTTTCAAAACCGGTGATTCTAACCGGGTCACAACTGCCAATCGGAATGATCAGAACCGATGCGCGTGAAAACCTGATCACTGCCGTTGAGTTTGCTGCACGAACCTTACACGAAGAACCGGTGATTCAAGAAGTAGCGGTATATTTTGAAGACCTACTCTATCGCGGAAACCGCACGAAAAAATACAGCACCGAAGCTTTCGATGCTTTCATCTCGCCAAATTATCCGGTGCTCGGTGAAGCGGGTGTAAACTTGAATTTTGATTACGAAGAGCTTTATCGATCAGATGCCGATGAGTTTAAAGTGGTTTATGGTTTTGATAACCGCGTAGCTGTGCTTACATTATTTCCCGGTATTTCAGAACATTTGATTCGTTCTGTGCTGTCGAATCCTGAATTGCGTGGCATTGTAATGATGACATTTGGATCTGGAAATGCGCCAACACAGCAGTGGTTTTTAAATGCTGTTTCCGAAGCCGTTGATAGAGGCCTGGTGATTGTAAACGTTACGCAGTGCGCCAAAGGAAAGGTAGAACAGGGTAAGTATGAAACCAGTGTTGGTTTGCTTAATTGCGGTGTAGTGAGTTGTGGTGATATGACCGTGGAAGCCACCCTTACTAAAATGATGTTTTTACTAGGCCAAAGTGGCGACAGCGATTGGGTAAGAGACAAAATGGCAACGAACCTTCGAGGCGAATTATCTGTGAGTTAAATGGCAAGAAGAGACAAGTCGAAATATTATAAGCACAAAAAAGAAGCTTCATCAAACTCTTCACAACCCACAGAAGAGCCTGAGAAAGTTGATGAAACAGTTGTTGAGTTAGAATTGAAAAACAAAAGCCTACCCTTCATCCTGGTTTTTGCATTGGGCTTTTTGCTTTATGCCAACACCATTCCTTTTGACTATGTGTTGGATGATAAGCTTTACATCACTTCGAATTCATTTACAAAAAAAGGGCTTGCCGGTTTGTCAGAAATTTGGACAAATGATTTAATGACCGGTTTCTTTGGCAGTAAAAAAAACCTGGTAGAAGGCGGAAGGTACCGTCCGCTGGCACTCACCACTCATGCCGCTGAGTGGCAATTATTTAAAGAAAACCCGCACATCAGTCATTTCATCAACATCGTGCTTTATGGGTTCATAGGTGTGGTGTTGTTGATGGTGTTACAACGCATATTTGGGTGGAAAGAAAACCGCTGGTGGTGGAGCATTCCGTTTGTGACAACCTTGCTTTACATCGCCCATCCGCTGCACACAGAAGTGGCAGCAAACATCAAAAGCCGTGACGAGCTCATGAGTCTGTTTTTTGCCTTGCTCGCATTCAAAGCTGTTTTTGACTTCTTCGAAAAACAAAAAAACAGCACTTTGGTGCTGAGTGGATTTTGGTTTCTGCTAAGCCTCTTTTCAAAAGAATCTTCCATTACTTTTTTAGGTGTTGTTCCCCTCACATTGATCTTTTTCACTAAAGAAAAATTGAAACCGGGTATCCTCGCCATGAGTGGGATGATTGGGGCAACTTTACTCTACCTCGCCATAAGGTTATATGTGTTTGCAGATCAAGGGGGAAGCCTGAGTGTGGCGCAAGAGTTGATGAACAAGCCATACATCAATGCCACCCAAACGGAATGGTTGGCAAGTGTGTTTTTTACCATGGCTCTATACCTAAAACTGCTTGTTTGGCCTCATCCGTTAACGCATGATTACTATCCGTTTCATCCGTTTAGAACCTATGATGAATTGGTTGCGGGAGCGCGGCCTTACCTTGATTGGTCTAGCTCGGGGGCCGTTTTAGGGGTTGTGATCTACGCTGTTATTCTCGGTTATGGACTTTATGCCTTAACCAACCGATTAAAAGGGGGAAAACCAAACATCATTGGCTACGGGTCTCTCCTTTATTTTGGCACCTTCATATTATTCAGCAACCTGTTTTTTGATATTGGCGCATTTATGAACGAGCGTTTTTTGTTTATCCCATCCCTCGGGTTTAGCATTATCATCGCTTATCTGATCATTGAGAAAGCCCTGCCAAAACTGGGGCAAAAAACCACCGCTGCACTTTTGGCGATTGTGCTCATTGCTTATGCCGGTCAGACCATTTCGCGCAATAATGCATGGGAAAATGACCGCACGCTCGCGATGGCCGATGTGGTTACTTCAGACGGTTCTGCAAAAGTTAAAATGACCATGGGCAGCGAATTACTGGACATGGCCAAAGAGCAAAGCAACCCCAATGAAAAAACCCGCTTGCTCAAGGAAGCCGAAAAGTATTGCTTGCAGTCATTAAAGATCTACCCTCAATACTTTCCGCCATTAGACATTATTGGGAATGTCTATTTTGAAATGGAAAATTATGCCTATAGCGTACATTATTTTCTAAGGGCAGTTCAAAAGAAAAGCAACGATACACGGTTGCTAAATAATCTAGAAGCCGTTGGAAACGTGGCCTTAGAAAAAGGCGATATCACTTCAGCCGAAAAGGCATATAAAACGCTGGCAAAGCTGTATAACGGAGCCGACCAATCGCGAATTCTTTCTGCGCTTGGTGAACTCTATGGGAAACACAAACAAGACCTGAACAAAGGAAAAATATACTTGAAGAAAGCTATAAAAGCCAACCCGTCTAACGCTGCTGCTTATCAAAAAATTGGAATCGTTTATGCCATGACTTCACAAGCCGACTCGGCATTGTATAACTTCAATCGCGCATTAGAGCTCGACCCTGAAAACGCGCGCGTATTGCTGAACCTAGCCATTTTATACAACCAATTAGGCGACAAGGCAAAAGGTGAAGAGTTCATGCAGCGTGCGGTAGAAATCGACCCCAATATAAATGCTCGAAATCGCTAGGGATTTCATTGCCATGGATCGTTCATTATCAATGTATATATCGTTAAATTCGCAGCCCTAAAACAGGAGAGGTGGCAGAGTGGCTGAATGCGCACGCTTGGAAAGCGTGTTTACGGAAACGTAACGAGGGTTCGAATCCCTCTCTCTCCGCAACTTGATACAGACGCTTCGCAAAGTGGGGCGTTTTTCATTTTGGCAGACCTGAAGTCCAAGCTTGCTTGAGCGAAAGGTCGGCCGAAATGAAAACAGACGGTGCGAAGCAGCGACCTGGATCAGGTTGTGTCTCACCCTAATTAGGGATCACCCCGAGTGCTCGGGGTAATCCCCCTCTCTCCGCAGACAATTAAGCTCAACGCCCCGCATGGGGCGTTTTTCATTTCAGGAGTCCGCTTGAGCTTGCTCAAGTTAGGGCTCAGGAGATGAAAATGACCTGAGCGGAAGCCAAGGTTGAGCTTCATTGACTGAGCTTCCACCACGCGACAGGAGTCGCACGGCAGCGCGGGGGGCAAAGCGCGGGGACTTTTGTTTCGAGGGGTTTTAGAAAGCTTGCTTTTGCGAATCCTGAGAAATAAAAATGGGCTGTGAAACAGCCGAATTTGTTGAGTTTGTAGCCCCCTCCATAACGGGATCACGACAGTAATCCCGAGTCAAATCAATCTCACATTTTGGAATTTGCTTCAGGCTAGAACTCGGTTAGAAGTATTTTCTTCTGTCTAAGATCAACTTGATGTCCTCATTTAACTGAGTTAGAAACTCAGATCTTTCTCTCCGCCAAAGTATGATCAACGCCCCATCGGGGCGTTTTCTGTTTCAATCCTCAAAGGTTTTTGAAACCTTTGAGGATTTTTAATGAGCTACGGCAGCGGTGCATCCCTGCTTGGTTTGTTTTTCTTTTAAAATACGAACGCGATGCCATCGTGCTCGAGGAACATACGCGCACCATCGGGTGTGACTGTTTGCGGACGAGGAAAGAAGGAACACCGCTTTTCCCGACTTCATGTTTATTTCCAAAGGTGTCAGGGATTACGCTTCGCTTTAATTCCTGTGTTGGGGCGCGACCATCAGGAGCGCAGAAGGGGTGCGTTTACTTCAACTTTTTCTTTGATGGATGTTGGCGAGTATAGAAGAAGGTAAGCAACTCGATATTGTATTTATTTACCCTGTAATAAAGACTGGTTTGCTTACTGATGACACAACGCCTAATGGAAGTTTGTTGGCTGGAAGGGTTCATTTCTGGTCGTTGAGCTATTAAGCTTAGGCTTTTCTCGATCTTGGCATCCAGCTTTTTTACTGTTTGCATTCCCCCTTTTTCAAGGAGGTATTCATACAATTCTTGTTGATCTTGACTCGCCCGATCGGTGTAGTAGATTTTATAGTTGGGCATCAGAGTCCGAACTTGGCACTGATCTTTTTTCGAACCTCTTCATGTGGAACAAGTTCGCCACGGTCTGTCTGGGCAATGCCTTCTTCAATAGCCTGTCGTTCTTCTTCGCTGATCTCGTTCCACCAGTCAGACTGCTCTTTCGTAAGAATGTCTTTTATCTTCTGCAAAACAGATTCGCGGGTTTCGCTAAGCAGCTTTTGTGCTAATTCGATTTTTGTAGCTTGAACATCCATGTTCGCAAAGTTAATTCGTTTCACCCAATCGGATGGAACTGCTCAATGTCTTTTTGCAAGTCGTCCAGATCATTGACCAAATAGGCTTTTGTTGAACTGATGTATTTGTGTCCGGCCATGTATTGGGCTTGTCTGAGGTTGTAGTTTTTCAGCCTGTGAACGATCACACTTGCCCAGCTGCCGCGCGAAACGAAGTTCAGCGAAGCTAATCCCTTCGCGTGGTCTTACCTTAATAACTCCACTTCCTGACAACAATGACATCATTCAAATATCCTTTTTCTCCGGTATAATCTCCAGCACTGCTGTAAAGATATTCCTCTGGTTTATACGCTAACCCTTCCTGAACCGGGTTTTGATGAATGTAATTTATTTTTCGTCAATTACCTTGTTACTCCAAAGCTCAATCGGTTTATTATCGTGTCTCCAGAATTGATGTTCCGTTGTGTTCGATGACTGCGAAGCCACTTTTTTAAACTGTGCAATCATCCATTCTTTCCTGCTTTCCCGAGGGTTTTCGCTAATGGCCTCGATAAGTTTTCTACTCGTGAATCGTTTAATATCACCCAACACACTGTCAGGCTTTTCTTCTCCTGGCACCTAACCATAAGGGGTCAATCACTTACCTTTGTTTGTATGGTATTGGAAAAGCATAGGGCACATAACACAATAATAAAGGGTGTTGCAATCATTTCATTGATGCTAATTTCTATACCGCCAATCTTCAACGTTGGAATAGCCATTAATTATCAGGTTGATCAAAAAGAGTATTTGCAGCGCTGTGAAAACAAGGACAAACCCTTGATGCATTGCAATGGGAAATGTGTGCTTGCTAAAAAATTAATGGTTTCCAGAAATAATGAAGCTCCCGACCAACCAAAGATCATAACGCTTCAGTTGGCCTTTTTTGAAGAACCCGTTGAAACGGTTTTTTTTAAATCCCGCCAGGAATTGACTTTTTTTAATGATTCGGGCAAGCTCAATGACTTTGCACTTCCTATAGATCATCCGCCTCAATTTTCATGATTTTTTTCGATTCACTCTTTTAAAGACACATTAATCAAACATTAATTATCATGAAAAATAAACTCATATTATGTGTGGTAGGCGTTGCACTGCTATCATTTATCGGCCCGGGGTGTAAAAATGAAATTCCTGAACCCCCCAATATCAAAGAGATGATCACCTCAGATTTTGTCTTCATTACTTCAACCCAAGTAGCAGAACACACCCTGTCGCTTTACGCAGATGAACAACTGAAAGTAGGATACAATCAACTCTATATGATCATGGAAGATCAAGATGAAAAATTGATCACTGATTTTGAAATAAATAGTATCCGTCCAATGATGGACATGGGTAATATGGAGCACAGCACTCCTATTGAACCTGTTTCTAAAGACAGCTACAGAGCTCAGGTAGGCATCGTTTTCATTATGCCCTCCACGGCCGGTGACTGGCGCATTGACCTGGGTCTATCTGTTGGAAATCAGAACTATGAAGAAACACTGACGTTTGATGTTGAAGCATCTGATCCCACCCGGTTGTTATCATTTGTTGACAGCATTTCAAGCATAAGTTATTTCATTGCACTCGTTGAACCGAGATTGCCGGAAGTTGGTGAAAACGACTTCATTTTAGGAATCTATCAACGCGAAAGCATGATGAGCTTTCCTCAGGCAGATGATCTTTCTGTGGAAATAGAGCCGTGGATGCCATCGATGTCTCACGGGTCAACGAACAACGTGAACCCGACTCAGAAAGAAGATGGATTATATCACGGGGTTGTAAATTATTCCATGGCCGGAGATTGGGAAGTAAGGCTTGTTATTTTAAATAACTCAGGGGATACATTGGCGCAAGACCTTTCTTTTGAGTTTCTGTTATAGCTTTGATAACGCATCTTTCTTGTGGAGCGCGATGTTTTATCGCGCTCCTTTTTTTATCAAGAATCAACAGCTATGTTCAACAACCTTCCTATCGCAGGTGATAAAAGATTAAACGTTAAAAACCCGATCCATGCAAAAAGCCTTCAAACACAAATCTGAATCTGAAATGGTGCTTGCAGAACTGATGACGCCAAACAACAGCAACTTCAGCGGCAAAATTCATGGAGGATATATCCTCTCAAAAATGGATGCTGTGGCCTTTGCATGTGCATCAAAACATTCCGGACATTATTGTGTCACTGCTTCGGTAAACACGGTAGATTTTTTAGCCCCGATAGAAGTGGGCGAATTGGTGTCCATGAAAGCCATGATCAATTATGTTGGCACCAGTTCGATGGTAGTCGGAATCCGGGTAGAGTCAGAAAACATTCACACCGGAGAAGTAAAACACTGCAACTCCAGCTATTTCACCATGGTGGCCAAATCAGAAGATGGCTCAAACGCAAAAGTGCCGGGAATTATTCTTGAATCATCTGAAGATGTAAGGCGATTTTTACGAAGCATTGAACGCAAACGGGTAAGGAAAATAAGATCTACCGAATATGGCAGCGATGGATTTGACCTGCAAAAGCATATAAAAAAACTGGAAGGACACAATGTTTCCCTGAAACTGCCTGATTGAACTATTCAAAATAATCATGGTAAGCACTGAGGTGGCTTTTTACTGCCGGTAATTCATCTTCACAGTTTTCCTTGCTGCAGTCTTGCAGCGGAACCAAAAGGCTTCTCAACGGAATCAAATAGTTATGCAGCTGCTCGTGCGCATTGCCTTTCATGGTGCATTTGGCAAAAATCATTTGAAAATCATTCAATAGCGCTAGGTGCAATTCCATTCCAGATTGCGTCTGGTTGTTTTCGAATGCACTTACCTTATCCTGCATGGCTTTTATGCCATCGGTAGTTTCTTGATTTGCCTTCCATTTTTCTCCTTCGTTCAACTCAACATTAAGTTCCTGACTCAAAAGAGCGCTTGAAGAACACAGCAAAAAAACCAGAATAAATACGCTTCTCATCATTCAAAAATTAAATTAGACCTCCATAAAGGTAACGAAAGTTTTAAGCCTGAAGAATAATCAAGCTCAGGTTCTAATCATATCATGGAGCCAGTCGTTGTTTTTGCCACCGTTCATTTTCAAATATAAAAACGAAGCGATCATGTAATCGAGCGCTATGACCCGTCCAAAACTCAATGCGCAATGGCCGGATTAAAAACCCACCCCAATGAGGCGGCCGAGTTACTTTTTTCCCTTCAAACCGCTTTCTAACGCTTTCCAACTCGCTGATCAACCAATCCCGGTTTTCTATAGCCGAACTCTGGGGCGATGCCCATGCACCCAGCTGGCTTTCTCTTGCCCGACCCTCAAAGTAAGCGTCAGAAAGTTCTTCAGGAGCTTTCTCAGCAAGGCCGTTGATCCTGATTTGATGATCGCGCTCGGGCCAGTGCAGTTTCAACGCCACTTTTGGGTTTTCCAATAGTTGTTGCGCTTTATTGCTTCGGTAATTGGTGTAAAACACAAATCCTTCTTCCAGCACTTCACGCAGATATACAACCCTTACGTGAGGCATCGCTTCACTATCTACTGTTGCTACCGTCATGGCATAGGGCTCTTGAACCTGATGCAAAAGCGCGTCTTGCAACCATTCGCTAAAAAGCTTCATCGGGTCGGCAGGTAAATCAGGTGTTTCCATATTGGTTGAGATGAGCGTTTTGAAAGGATCCGCTAAGGTAATTCATGAAGAATAATCAAACTCAGGTTTTTACTTTCTAAAACTGCCTATCTGATTGTTGTGTTACAAAAGTTACAGACTTGCTTAAATAACAGGCGCAACTTTGCATCATTAAATCAAAGGTTAAACGATAAAACAGAAAGAACATGGGATTTTTTGGAATGTTTGGATCAGACTCCAACGAAACAGTTAAAGATATGCTGGCAAAAGGCGCAGTTGTGGTTGATGTTAGAACCAGAGCAGAATTTCAGGGAGGCCACGTGGCCGGATCAAAAAACTATCCACTTCAGGAAATTGAAGGAAAGGTGAGTGAGTTAAAGAAGATAAACAAGCCTTTGGTCCTTTGCTGCGCGAGTGGAGCAAGAAGCGGTCAGGCAGCGGGTTTTTTAAAGCAGCAGGGAATTGAGTGCGAAAACGGAGGAGGCTGGATGGCTGTGAATAGATTGGTTTGAAGATTTGCAGCCACATGATTCTCCGTTAAAACAAACACTCAACTGAGCACCAACAAACAAGGAGGTGCAAATTAAAAAGTGCGGAAAATTTCCGCACTTTTTTTTGCTCCATGCTATCCACTGATTTCGCTGCCGTATTTTGCCGGTTCACCACCATACACTCATCTTTATCCATCCATCACTCATCAGCACGACCAGATTCTTTGGTTTGATCGTTAAAAAACACCACCTTTTTATAAATTTGAACGCTTTTAATAGGAGTCAAAGTGAATATTTAGCAATAATTTTCCATTCTTTGTCTTCGATTAAAAAATTCATGTAATGGTAATAATCTGAATGATTTGCCTTTTATATGTTTACAGCCTTAAAATTGAACCTTAAGAAAAAGAACAAAAATCCAAATTCAAACCAGTTAATATGAAACGTAACTTTTTATCTATTGCAATGTCCGTAGCCCTTATCTTCTCTGGCTTAACGGTTTCATTTGCGCAAGATGACACCACCTCCACCGAAGGTGATTCAGCAGCCGCTCAAGAAGAAGTAGTAGAAGAACCAACCCCGGTTGAAGAACCTGCTCCCATGGAAATGGAGGCTGAAGAAGAAGAGGCTGCCGCAGACAAAAGTTTGCATCAGGTAATAAAGCAGAAGTTTATTGAAGGCGGTCCTGAGTTCATGTCATTCGTATTGATCTGCCTTATTTTGGGCCTTGCTCTATCCATCGAGCGCATTCTATACCTCAACATGGCAACCACCAACACCGGCAAACTGCTGGAAGAAGTTGATGGCGCCCTTGCAAGTGGTGGTGTTGAAGCTGCAAAAGAAGTTTGCAGAAACACACGCGGACCTGTAGCAAGCATATTCTATCAAGGTTTAGACCGTGCAGACCACGGAATTGAAATGGTTGAAAAGTCAGTCGTTTCTTACGGAAGCGTTCAAATGGGCCTGCTTGAAAAAGGACTTTCATGGATTTCGCTTTTCATCGCTCTGGCTCCGATGCTAGGATTCTTCGGAACGGTAATCGGTATGATTGAAGCCTTTGATGCCATTGCAGCAGCAAACAACATTTCTCCCGGTATTGTGGCAGGTGGTATTGGTGTGGCATTGATCACAACAGTATCTGGTTTGTTGGTAGCGATGATTCTTCAGGTTTTCTACAACTACATCGTTGCTAAAGTTGACAGCCTTGTAAATCAAATGGAAGACGCATCAATCGGTCTTGTTGATCTATTGATTAAGCATAACCACACCAAATAAATATTCGAACATGTTTGAAAGAATCAACAACATTGTGATGCTTGTGATTATCGCCATTGGAGTAATCCTGATGGTGATGACCATGTCATCCGGCTTAACTCCTGAACAGAGTGAATGCACCGATTGCGGTGCCGTAGGTTCCTTCATCGGCCTAAGCTACATTCTATTGCTGGTTGCCGTTTTGGCAACTTTAGGTGGTGCGGTATTGCAGGCACTCATGAATCCCGGTCAAATTAAAGGAACATTGATCGGTGTTGGAGTGGTAGCAGTAGTTCTTATATTGAGCTACGTATTAGCCGATGGCACGGTAGAGACTTATTTCGCAAGTGGAACTACAGAAACATCATCAAAGTTAAGCGGTGCAGGACTTTACGCCTTTTACATATTGTTTGTTTTGGCTGTGGTGTCCATCGCTTATTCCTCAATTTCTAAACTGCTCAAATAACAGCTATGGCAAGGAAGAAAAGAGAATTACAAGAAATCAATGCAGGGTCGATGGCAGATATTGCCTTCCTGCTCTTGGTATTCTTCCTCGTTACCACGACAATGGATACCAGCTGGGGACTTGCGCGCAGACTTCCTCCGCCACTTGATGAAAATCAACCTGACCCTCCACCCATTAAAGACCGCAACGTATTTGTGGTTTTAGCCAATGCCAATGATCAATTGCTGGTAGAGGGCGATTTGATGGAAGTATCCGAACTAAGAGCGGCTGCAAAAGAATTCATTGCCAACCCAAGGCGCGAGGAAGGCTTGCCCGAATTTAGAGAAGAGGAAGTTCCGTTATTGGGAACCCGTCAGGTTTCTAAACAAGTTATTTCACTTCAGAATGATAACGGCACGTCCTATGATTTGTACATTCAGGTGCAGAATGAGTTGGCCGCTGCATATACTGAATTGAGAAATGAACTCGCACAGCGTGAGTTTGGTATGTCTTATAATCAAATTGAAGAGTTAGCTAAATCTGAAGAGGCTACTGAAAAGTCTAAGTTAATGCTCGATGCCATTCGGGATATTTACCCACAGCGCATTTCTGAAGCAGAACCTAAAAACGTAGGAGGATAACCCATGTCAAAGTTTAAAAAAGATAACAGCAAAGGAACGCCAGCGGTTAGCACGGCATCTCTACCCGATATTGTTTTCATGCTTTTGTTCTTCTTCATGGTAACCACCGTAATGCGCGAAGTTGATTTAAAGATCAAGCTTGATCAGCCGGAAGCCACGGAAATTTCCAAATTGGAAGACAAATCTTTGGTGGATTACGTTTATATTGGTGAACCCATGAACTCTGAACTGTATGGAACGGTTGCTAAAATTCAGCTCGATGATGATTTTGCAACGGTAGAAGACATTCAGGATTATGTGGTTGCCAAACGCGCTGAAAGACCCGAGGCTTTGCAGGGAAAAATAACCGTTTCACTAAAAGTTGATAAAGAAACCAAAATGGGCATAGTAACCGATGTTAAGCAAGAGCTCAGAAAGGTGCAAGCATTGAAAATCAACTACTCCACCCGCGAGAAACTGAATTAACTGAAATCAGGTTTGAATGCCGCTGTCTTGATCGATAGCGGCTTTTTTTATGCGTTTGCTGCTAAAGTACAAACTCACCATTCCTGCTGTTACTACAGCTAAACTTAGTATCGCATACCTCATCTCTCCGCTGTTTGCCCCGATGGTTTCTACTTGCTCATCAATGGCCTCCAAGCCGATATACCAGGTGATCAAAACCGCCAAACCGTTATTGATCAAGTGACCTGCCATAGGTAATATTAAACTCCCTGACCAATGAGCAGCATAGCCAAATACAGCGCCCAGCAATAACCTGGGAAAAAAGCCTAAAAACTGCATATGAAAAAAGGAAAACAAAAACGCGGTCAACCAAATCGCTCCATGATAGTTTTTCACCACTTTAAGTAAAATGGGCTGCATGGTTCCTCTAAAAAAAACCTCCTCACATAACGCTGGAATAAACGCAATTAGAAACAGGTTAAAAAGCAAATCTCCAACCGTTTCCATATGTAAAAAAGATCGGATCAATACCTCTGCCTGTTTTTCCGTTTGCCGCATCCAGTCTTCAATAGACGAGAAAGCCCCTGGCAAGTGCAGGCCACTATTCCACTCTGCAACAAAGTTGATAAGGGGCAATGCCGAAATCATGGTGGCTCCAAACACCAACAACATCAACCATCGCCCTTTAACCAAAGCCAATGGGTAACTTTTTTCCTTGATGAAGTATAAATAGATCAGATAAGGAGCGAAGAACAAGCCTATCGATTGCACTAACTGAAAAACTTTGAGAGCGATCATTTTTTCACCTCCGCCATCGGCCAGGCTCATCGGGTCTGTGATGACATCGAGCCCCCACCCCATCGATAAAAATACACCCATCGCGAGCATCATCAAAACAAACATGGCTCCAAACCCTAACAAAACAAGAACACCTAGCTGAATAAGGGGATGAGCAGATCGTATGGCTTCACGCATGGATAGAGGTATAAGATTAGGACATAACTTTGCAGCCGCAAAAATGGTGAAGATTGCAAACATAGAACTAGGTGAATTCCCTTTACTTCTCGCCCCGATGGAAGATGTAAGCGATCCGCCATTCCGTGCCTTGTGCAAAAGACACGGTGCAGACCTCATGTACACTGAATTTATCAGCTCAGAAGGCCTGATTCGTGATGCGGCAAAAAGTGTTCAAAAACTTGACATCTACGAAGATGAGCGACCCGTTGGGATTCAAATTTTTGGCGGAGAAGAAGATGCCATGCGTGAATCCGCTGAAATCGTTGAACGCACCAACCCTGATTTGCTCGACATAAATTTTGGCTGTCCGGTTAAAAAAGTCGTATGTAAAAATGCGGGAGCTGGAATATTGCGAGACATCCCTAAAATGGTAAAGCTCACAAAAGCCATAGTTGATAGCACGAGTCTTCCAGTAACGGTTAAAACCCGGCTCGGGTGGGACGAACATTCAAAATACATAATAGAAGTAGCTGAGCGCCTGCAGGATGTTGGCATACAAGCCATTTCTATTCATGGCCGAACTCGCGTTCAGATGTATAAAGGCCAAGCCGACTGGACGCTGATCGGTGAGGTAAAAAATAATCCGCGCATTCACATTCCGGTTTTTGGAAATGGAGATATTGACACTCCAGAAAAGGCCATTGAAATGCGCAATCGTTTTGGCGTTGATGGCGTAATGATCGGCAGGGCAGCGATTGGCTACCCATGGATTTTTGATGAAATAAAACACTTCATGAAAACTGGCAAACATTTGCCCCAGCCGACATTAGAACAGCGAGCCGCCATAGCAAAAGAACACTTGCAGCGGTCGATTAAATGGAAGGGAGAGCGATTGGGAATATTAGAAATGCGCAGGCACTATTCAAACTATTTCAAAGGTGTTTCGCACTTTAAAGAAACACGCACTGTATTAGTTATGGAGTTAAATGCAAGTGCACTGTTTGAAATTCTAGATAACATCAAAGAAGAGAATCATCAGTTGGTAACAACTTTTTGAAGCTTTTGCCGGTTAAGCAGTATCCTTACGGGAATTACACTTGCTACAAAGCCTATCACACCTACCACCGCCAAAACGGCCAATAAATCACTCAGGTGAAATGCCACCGGATAATACTCAACCAACCCACCCTGCAGCGGGAAGAACCCGATGTACTGCTGAATGAGTACGATAATAATGCCCGTTCCTGACCCCACCAACGCCCCCACCGTTGTGATCAGCAATCCTTCAAATAAGAACACGCGCTGCACGTCTTTCACGCTTTGTCCGATCGATCGCAATAAGGAGATGTCTTTCTTCTTATCAATGATCAACATCGTCAGGCTTCCTATGAGGTTGAAGGTAGCTACGATAAGGATAAAACTCAGGATGAAAAAAGTTACCCACTTTTCTGTAGCGTTGGTTTTAAAAATGACGTCATTTAGCTCTATCCTTGTTTTAACCACAAATTTATCTCCAAGCAACTGAGAAAGCTTCTCTTTAAACTGCGATTCTTTAACTCCCTCATTCAGCGTTATTTCCACAAAAGAGGCCCTTTCGTTATACTTGAGCAATTTAGAAGCGAATTCAAACGGCACGTAACAATAAGAGTAATCAAACTCAGGATTCATAGCCACTATTCCAGCAGGTAAAATGCGCTCGGATACAAACTTGTTTTGCGGGTTGAGTGACTTTGTGGCCTCTCTGTTGGCTGCAAAAACCTTGATGCCATCATAGGAGTCCCTCACAAAAAGATTTAGATTGTCGGCCACTCCATAACCGATCAGTGCCCGTGCGCTATTCTGAAAGGTGAGTTCATGAGTGCCTTCTATAACAAACGGCTCTAAGCCCAGGTTAGGTAAATAAGCTGGCTCAATGCCGCGCAGAGTAACGATGGTTTGCTGGTCTCTAAACTGCAAAAAAACGGTTTCCTCAAGCATGGGAGCCATGGCTTTTACTTCAGGCCAGGAGGCTATTTCATCCACTTGAGCTGAATCGAGATCGAAGGTTTTTCCCATAGCCGGAGCGATACGAATATCCGGATCAACAGATGTGTAAAGATCCGCCACCAAAGACTCTAATCCATTAAATGCGCTCAATACAACGATCATCGCAAAGCTACCAACAGCCACTCCTGCAGCAGCAATTCCAGATATAATGTTGATCACATTCCGGTTTTTCTTAGAAAACAAATAGCGCTTTGCGATGGAAAAGCTTACGTTCACCTAGTCCTTTTTTAAGATCTCGTCAATGCGATCAGCATAATCGAGCGAATCATCGTAATAAAACCGTATTTCGGGCATTTTTCGAAACTGATTTCGAATAATTTGATAGAGGTTGTGGCTAATTTCAGTAATGTGATCATTGAGAAGATCAACCACTTTTTCAGGTTCTGTTGTTGGAAACACACTCACATAAACCCGCGCAAAACTCAAGTCAGGAACCACCCGCACAATCGTGATGGACACCATGTTTCCCTGACACAAATGCTTAAACGTGCTTTGAAAAAGCATTCCTAATTCTCTTTGAATCAATCGCGCTACCTTTTGTTGTCTCACACTTTCCATGTGGACAAAAATAGGTATTGGATTAGGTTTTATGAGTTGATGAGAAGATCTGTGATATCTTGTAAACCTTTCGGTTGACAATTGCGTCTATACCCTTAAATTGCACCATCATAAAAAACATCACACTATGAAGAAACTATTACTTTCATTTTCTTTTCTATCACTCGCTACACTTGCTAGCGCTCAAATCACCATTACTCAGGCTGATTATGGCTCTGCCGGTGACAGCATTGTTATAGGCACAGATAACGCAGCTCCAGCTAATTTAAGCGTGGGAGGAACCGGCATGCAAACCTGGGATTACACCATGCTTGCGCTGAACAACATCAACATTCTGAACTTTGTAGATCCTTCTACTACCATAAGCGGGTCTGCGTTTCCCAATGCAGATTTGGCGATTGAGCGCCTAACGGATACGTTATTTTTTACCTCCAGTGCAGCATCTTTTGATGTGGACGGAGTGACAGGCGATGGGTTCGGATTAGGGGTTTCTCTTCAGGTTGATTTTAAACCTAACTCCACTCAGATGCAGTTTCCAGCTACGCTAAACGACAACTACATTGACACAGCAGTTTTTGACACAACAGTAAGTTGTCAGGAATTTGGCTTTGGTGGGTTTTGTGATTCTGCGAGAATAAAACGAAAATTAATTGCAACAAGTGAAATTGATGCATACGGAAGCATTCAAACACCCGGTGGAACATTTAACTCCATTCGACAATATTTCAGGGAATTCAACCAGGATACAATATGGACAAAAGTGCCTTTTCTGGGATGGCAAATATTCACCGACAGTCAGTCGGTGGTTCACAACTATCGATGGATGGCAAATGATGAAAAATGGCCCGTATTAAACGCGATTGCAGATGCTCAAAATGGAGACATAATTTCTGCTGAATACGTCATTGGCGATCAAGTGCTTGGGTTCGCTAATAGCGAAATTGACCCTTCTTGTAACGGTGATTGTGACGGTTCCGCTTCGATTTATGCCGTGGGTGGACAGCCACCATATTCTTACTCATGGCCTGATGGACAAACCACCGCGATGGCCACAGGGCTTTGTGCAGGCAATTATATTGTGACCATTGAAGATTCTGATACCAGCTCCTATGAAGTAGAAATACAATTGAACGACCCAAGTCCAATTTCCATCGCTGGCGCTGTGCAGGGAGTAAATGTAGATGATGACGGAGCCATTGATGTTACCGTTTCCGGTGGCGCTGGAGGCTATACCTACGAGTGGTCAGGTCCAGATGGATATACGGCCACTACGGCTGACATTGGTGACCTTGAACCGGGTGAGTACACCCTTATCGCAACAGATCAAAACGATTGTGATACTTCAAAAAGCTTCCTCGTTGAGTTGACCGGGATTAGAACTGCTGAAGAATCCGGCTTTAACGTTTTTCCTAATCCAGCAAACGAACAATTCACCGTACGCAGCAATAACCTCATTCAGCACATTACGATGAGTGATTTGCTTGGAAATGTAATGCTGAACCAAAGACCGATGAAAAATACCGTTGAAATCAATACGCTTTCGATCGCTCAAGGAATTTACATCATCGAAGTTGAAACGGAATCTGGAGTATTTCTGAATAAATTAACCATTCGTCATTGATGGGTTTCAAAATAGAAACTGACAAAAATCATGATTAGCTAAATTAAAGCGGGGCACTTTTGATGCCTCGCTTTTTTTATGAGCCAAGCCAAACAAACCGAAAAAACTACCTGCTATCACTGCGGTGAAGATTGCATCGATCAAACCCTAGTGCATGATAACCATTCCTTTTGCTGTCAAGGCTGCAAAGCGGTTTACACCTTGCTAAACGACACCGGACTGATCTCTTACTATGAAATAGATGAGAAAACTCCGGGCAAAACGGTAAAAGAGGATCACAGCAGCAAAGATTTTTTAGACCTGGAAGAGGTTCAAAATCGGTATTTTGATTTTAAGGAAGGGCGACAAAGAAAAGTCACCTTTTATTTACCCTCGATGCACTGCGCAGCATGCATTTGGTTGCTTGAACGCCTTGAGCAGATAAACAACGGAGTTGTGAAATCTGAGGTAAATTTTTTACGTAAAGAACTCACCGTGTTTTTCCATTGCGACCAGATCAGTCTAAAGGAACTGGTTATCCTACTCGAAAAACTAGGCTATCCTCCAGACTTACAACGAGATCTTTCACATCAAAACAAGAAGAATCCGGAACAAAGAAAATTACTGCTAAAGCTGGGCGTTGCGGGCTTTGCTTTTGGCAATATCATGCTGTTCAGCTTTCCTGATTATTTATCTCTGGAAGACGCGTCATTGGACTCATTTAAACCCTTGTTTAGCTTTCTCAACCTCCTTTTGGCCATGCCTGTGCTAGTCTATTCGGCTATGGATTACTTGAAAAGCGCATGGAAAAGCATCCGTATTGGCTACCTCACCATTGACGTTCCCATTGCATTAGGCATCATCGCTTTATTTGGGAGAAGCGCTTATGAAGTATTGAGCAGCACCGGTGCAGGATATTTCGATTCATTTGCCGGATTGATTTTCTTTTTACTGATCGGTAAATGGTATCAAGGCCGAACTTATGAAGCCCTCGCCTTTGACCGGGATTTTAAATCCTATTTTCCTATTGCAGTAACCCGCATCAAAAATCAACAGGAAGAAGTTTGCATGCTAGAAGAAATTGAAGTTGGTAATCGAATAAAACTACTGAACAACCAGGTAATTCCTGCTGATTCTATATTGATCAAAGGCATCGCCAATATTGACTACAGTTTTGTAAATGGAGAAAGTGATATCATAGAAAAACACGAAGGCGATGTGCTTCATGCTGGAGGAAGACAAACAGCAGGCAGCATTGAAATTGAGGTTGTAAAGAACGTTTCGCACAGTTACTTAACAGGCCTTTGGAATCAGGAAGTCTTTAACAACAATGACGAACAACGCTTTTCTGGGTTGATCGATAAGGTGAGTCGTTATTTTTCGGTAGCAATACTTTCCATTGCATTTCTAACCCTGGGGTTGAGGTGGTGGTTTGAGTTGGGCGAAACCTTCAATGCATTCACTGCTGTGCTTATCATTGCCTGTCCATGCGCATTGGCGTTAAGCATGCCGTTTGCTATGGGTAACGTATCCCGAATATTAGGCAAGCTCGGTTTTTTCGTGAAAAATGCCCGTACTTTAGAAAAGATGGCTTCACTGGATACAGTTGTTTTTGATAAAACCGGAACACTCACCAATGCCACCCGTAGTAAAGTCCTTTTTAACGGTCCCGCGCTTAGCGAAAATCAAATGGTTTTAGTACGATCCGCTGCAGCAAGCTCTACCCACCCGTTGAGTGTAGCTATCAAAACCAGCCTACCTGCATTAAGCACTTCTGCTCCTGATTTTTATGAAGAATTGGCCGGGCTCGGGCTGAAAGCTAGAATTGGAGAAAGCGAAGTAGCATTGGGGTCAGCTCAAATGGCGAAAACCCTTTCAAAGAAAGAGGAATCAACATTTAACACTTCAGTTGTTCACTTGTGGATAGATGGAAAACACCTGGGCTATTTTACCATCGAAAAAGAGGTGAGAGAAGGAATTCCTGAGCTTGTTAAACAATTACAGTTGCGCTTTGAAACCCATCTTCTTAGTGGTGATAACGACTCTGAAATGAAACGTATGAAATCTATTTTTGGAGAGAAAAGTAAGCTATGGTTCAAGCAATCTCCAATGGATAAACTTCACTACGTAGCTCAAGTTCAACAAAACGGTCGTTCCGTTTTGATGCTTGGCGATGGACTAAATGATGCCGGTGCGCTGAAAGAAGCCAATGTTGGCATTGCT
>JBBDRU010000105.1:0-7995 GCA_040905305.1 Salibacteraceae bacterium
CCTCTTCCTGTTCAGACGAATCCTCTTCTTCAGATGTGCTTTCTCCGTCAAGGGCTTCATCGGCTTCAGCCATAGTGTGGGCGAATTTTCTTGGTGCTGCAGGAACGGGCTGAGTAGCCTTAAAACTTGCCGTTAAATCTATTTCATTGCCCGATGCACCTTTTTCCACAACTACATGCCAAACATCGGTCTTAGGAATAGTCAAGTCATAGGGAGAGTCTTCCTTGAACCCGCCATAATAGGTAAAGCTGATGTTATCCTTGTATTTTCGAAATTCGCGATTGTTCATTATGAGAACGCGTGTGGGTTTTGAAAAATCAACAGTGATTGAACCACCTCTATTCACTTTCTTTTTGCCGTGCAGGAATTTCATGTTGTATTGGATTAGTGTTTATCAAAGAAATCAATTTTTTTATTCCAATCAAACTTTCCAAATCTCATTCCTGCATCTTTAATGATTGACCTCCAACTGAAAACTTGCGTTATAAACAACTTTTCGCACTTGCTGCATCTTCTAAAACCGCTCATGAATAAAGTAGAATTACAACACTCACTTAGTGATCAATGGAAGTTTGTGCAATCATCGCCATCACGTCCATGACTTATTGTCAACAAAAAAAGACCCACTCACATTTCTATGAGCGGGTCATGATTACGAAAAAAAGGTCAGGTTCTAGCTTAAACTAAATTTAACCGGTAGCACCATTTTTACTTTCACGGTATTTTCTTCGATCTTCCCAGGAGACCAGGCCGGCATGCTTTCCACAAATTTCAGCGCAGGTTCCTCCAATTGATCATCGCTTGACTTTTCAATCGAAATATCACTCAATTTTCCATTTTCGTTTACAATGAATGAAACATAAGCGACTCCTTCAACCCCTTCTGATTTAAGCTCTTCAGGATATTCAAAATGATCTTGAAAATACTGCACAAGTGCTTCATGTCCTCCAGGAAAAGCGGGAAGAACATCAACGTCTTGTGCTTGCCTTACCTCTTCTCCGCCAGATTTCATGACATTCTCTGGATTTAGAGATTTAGGATTATCAGTTGGTATGCCATGTTCGGTGCATGCGGCAACCCATAGAGCCATCGCTGTTGTCGGTACGATCAGCCCGTAAGCCCATATCGCTCTTATTGTAGATCTCTTTTTGTTCATCATAATAATTCGGTTTTTGATTAGTGAATTTGTATTAAATGCGCTTACCAAACTAAAGAGCCGGGTATCAAGCGCATGGTTTAAAATGCTGTACTGATAGTCAATTCCATATTTTTTGTGCGTTTGCTCATCGGCAATGAACTCATGGTTTAGGCTTACCTCTTTCGCTGCAATGTGTATAAAAGGATTGAACCAAAATGCGACCCGCGCTAATGCAAAGAGCATTACATCGATGGAGTGCCATTGTGAGCGATGAACATTTTCATGCGTCACGGCCATTTTTCTCACTGGCTCTGGTAGTTGTTTGCCCACTCTGATATGCCTGAAGAATGAGAACGCCTCGGCTTTATCGCTGGTTTCGCTTGCGATAAGGTGTTTTCTTAATTTCCAACCTGACCTAAGCAGTAAAATAAGACCGACCAAAACTCCTGTTAGGTAAATCCATTTTATCGCACTAAAGCCGTAAGACCATTGAGGTGTATCTGACAATACCACCGACATAACCGGCAATTGCATCACTGAAAAAGCTGTTATGCTCTGAGTACCAAAATCAGTCTCAACAAATGGAAGTATAACCGATAGTATCAATGCCAAAAGCAGGTATAACCGGTTTAGCTGGAAATATGTGAAATGCTTGAAAATGATCAAATAGACCAAACAGAACAGCATCAAACTTAAATTTGAAATAAAAAGAGCGTTCATGACTTATTCTCCTTTTGACTTAACTCTTTGAGTATTTCATCCAAATCTGAAACATCAAGCTTGCGATCTTTAAGAAAAAAAGAAACCAGCTCCTTAGCAGATCCGTTAAAATAGCCTTTAAGCAAATTTGAAGCGGTAAATCGGCTGTATTCCTCTTTTGAAATCAACGGATAATATTGATGCGTCTTGCCGTAGGCTTCATAAGCGACAAAGCCCTTTTCTTCTAATATCCGCACTATTGTACTTACCGTGTTGTATGCAGGCTTGGGTTCTTCGAATCGCGTCAGGATATCTTTCACAAAACCTCGTTCCAATTCCCATAGGTGTTGCATTACCTGCTCCTCTGCCTTGGTTAGTTGTTTTAATTTACTTTTCATACCACAATGATACAACTAATTTTTTAGTTTCAAAACTAAATGAGCAGTTTTACTGAAAAATAGTGACTTATTTCAATCAAAGCTTATCACTCCATCGTCTGCTTATAATCATATTAAGGTGTTTGTTTCCACTATAAAAAAGAATCAATAAGGACTTTTTGCGTTCAGATCAATCTTTCCAAACTTCATAGCTGCATCTTTGTTATTGAATTCAACCGGAATAGATAAAATGAAACAATTCGACATTCCCAGCTTCTACAAAAGCCAATTCATTGGTCCGATAAAGCATTATCGCAAAAAGGAAGATCCAAGAAAAAAGGATTTCTCCCCTACCATTGTAGATTTCGGAGCGCTAAGCATTATTTTGGCACGGCATTTCGGTTTTTGTTATGGGGTTGAAAATGCTATTGAAATCGCGTATAAAGCCATTGAAAACAATCCTGGAAAACGCATTTTCATGCTTTCACAAATGATCCATAACCCTGTGGTCAATCAAGATCTGCAAGACCGCGGACTATCCTTTATTCTCGACACTGAGGGGAATCAGTTAACCCCGTGGGATGAAGTAAAACAAGACGATATCGTTATTATTCCAGCATTTGGCACAACAAGAGAAACCGAAGCGTTCCTGCATGAAAAAGGCATAGAAACGGCAACCTATAACACCACTTGTCCATTCGTTGAAAAAGTTTGGAAAATGGCTGGAAAACTAGGGTCGCAAGATTACACTATCATCATTCATGGTAAATTCAAGCATGAAGAAACACGAGCAACTTTTTCGCATAGTACAAGTGAGTCACCTTCAGTGGTAATAAAAGACATTGACGAAGCCAGGTTTATAGGAGATGTTATTCGAGGAAGAAAGACTTCAGACGATTTTATAAATAAATTCAAAGGCAGAACATCAGCAGGTTTTGACCCTTCCAAACACTTAGAAAAAGTTGGTGTAATAAACCAAACGACTATGTTGGCAAGCGAAACACACGAAATATCAGAGTATTTCAAAAACACCATGCTCGAAGAATATGGAATGGAATCGCTGAAAGACCATTTTGCCGATACCCGCGATACATTGTGCTATGCTACCAATGACAACCAACAAGCCACCTATGAATTGCTTAAACAAAATGCCGATTTAGCCATCGTTGTTGGCGGATATAATAGCTCAAACACCAGCCACTTGGTCGAATTATGCGAAACCAAGTTTGACACATATTTTGTGAATGGCCCCGAACAGTTGATCGACCCAAACACGATTCGCCATTATCACTATCCCTCTAAAACCCATTTTACAAAAAATGGATTCTTACCCCAAAAAGACCACGTAAAAATTGTTGTTACAAGCGGAGCTTCTTGTCCTGATAGTGTTGTAGAAGCAGTAATAGATAAGCTGTTGTCTTTTTACTCAAGCAACAAAACGAAGGAAGAGGCATTAGCCAATGTAGGAATCAGCGAATAAAAGGAAAATATTTATCAGGATCAGTTAGTGGACTCACAAGGGCCAGCGCGAAAGCCAATTGCTGCTCTTTATTCAGCTTTCCGGTATCAATTGCAATTGCATCGTTTGCCATAGCCAAAGGAGCAACATCTCTTGTAGTGTCTTTTTCATCCCTCATTGTGAGGTTTTTCCTTACTTCATCAGCGGTTGTGGTAATCCCATTTTCAGTCAGTTGTTGCAACCTTCTTTTGACCCGCGTATCGATATCCGCTGTTATAAAAACTTTCAAATCAGCTTGTGGCATCACCACTGTACCAATATCCCTACCTTCCATCACTACACCCTTTTGATCGATATAGGCCTGCTGAACTCTGAGTAAATAAGTCCTAACTTCTTGGATGGCTGCCACATTACTTACTTCATTTGCCACGCGCTGGTCATTGCGAATTGCAGCTTCAATAGATTCTCCATTCATGAGTAGATCATTTGTTTTTGGATCAAACCTTAATTCCGGAGCCGTCTCTCGAAGAAATTTAGAAACGTCATTTAAGACCTCAGCCATCCCGGCTTTTAAAAAAGCATAAGTCATTCCGCGGTAAAGCGCTCCAGTATCAACCAGAGTGAAACCGGTTGCTTTGGCTAAATCTCTCGCCAAAGTGCTCTTACCGCAGCCGGCATAGCCATCAATTGCTATGTTTATCGGTTTCAATTCAACGATTTTCTTGAATACCATTCGTTCAGGTTGGTAGTAACTCCAAAATGATTGGATGCTCCACCGAGGTGATAATTTGTCAATGCATACTGAATCCCAAACCGCTTGATCTTTATGTTTGCCCCAAACGAAAACCCTACCAATGCGGGGCGTTCATTTGTCGCTAATTCAAGTCTTCTTCTGAAATTATATCCAAGCATCAGGTTGAACTTTTCTGAAGGAACAAAAGATACAGCCCCGCTTAAGTGTCTCGCAAAATTATCCAACGTTAAAGTGGGTCTGCTCACTTCTCCGGTTAACGGGTCAGTGATGGTATTACTTATCGCATCTGCATCGTTCTCAGCTAAATCCCACTTCTGTAAATTGTTGTATTGAAAAGAAAACATTATCGGAGCATTCTCAAACTTGTTAGAAACACCAAGGTTCATGCTCATTGGAAATGAATTAAGCTCTCCATCGGTGTAATCAATAAGCTCCATGCCAAAGTTTCTCATTACAATACCCGCAGTAAAATTGCCGGAGTTGCTGTGGTAATACCCACCCAGATCGATTGCTGCTCCGTAGGCGAAATATTGGTACATACTTGAGAAAACTTGCTTTAAGGTGGCTCCATAAGAGAAGTTGTCTTTATAAAATCGTGAGAAGGTCAAGCCTACTTCATAATCAACCACTTTGAATTGACCAATTTCATTTCCAATTTCATCGGTTTCCTGAAACGTGCCATAATCAAAGTAGCGCAAATAAGCTGTCCCTAACCCCAGACTATCAAACATATTCCCATAGGTGACCGTTGCCTGATTGATATCTGATAAATAGTTGAGATAAGATAAGCTGACAGATTGATTCAGACTGCTATCGATAAATGCCGGGTTATCACTTACCTGACTCACATCTCCTCTGAAGGTTGCCACCTGACTGCCCCCTAATGCCGCTGAAATTACAGAAACAGGAATATTGGTAAACCCAAACGAACTGTTTGAATTTTGAGCGTAACTCGAAAAAAACGCGAATAAAACCAGAATGGTCAGGACATACTTCATAGACATTTCAAAAGTAATAGCCATTCAATTACGAGAAACAAGCCTTTTTATTTCGTTGCCTTTCAATTAAAACGTACTAAGCCACCTTGAGTGCGTCTTTGACCTTGTTTTTTTCAAGAGCAACATCAATAACATCCATCATACGATCAACAAAGTGAAAGTTCAAACCCTTGAGATACACGTCTTCAATTTCTTTCAGGTCTTTTCGATTTTGTTCGCTTAATACGATATCGTGTAATCCGGCACGTTTAGCTGCGAGAATTTTTTCCTTGATGCCACCCACGGGCAGTACCTTACCCCGAAGTGTAATTTCTCCTGTCATCGCAAGATTAGCCTTAAACTTTCGTTGCGTAAACACGGATGCCAAGGCACTCAAAATTGTAATTCCGGCAGATGGCCCGTCTTTTGGTGTAGCCCCCTCTGGCACATGGATATGAACATTGTAGTTATTGAATATATCCTGCTCCAGGTCGATTAGCTCGGCATGCGCTTTTAAATACTCAAGGGCGATGACCGCAGATTCTTTCATTACATCACCGAGGTTTCCGGTAAGGGTGAGCTTTCCTTTTCCTTTTGTAATGCTGGACTCTATGAATAGCACTTCTCCACCAACTGAAGTCCACGCCAGCCCATTTGCCACTCCCGGCACTTCGTGTTTATTATCCCTATCACGCGAGTGGCCAGGCCCCAATAGATCTTCTAAATCCGTTGGTTTTATTGTGTTTTCACTTTTTTCTTCACCATCAGCAATTTGTCTTGCTTTTTTTCGGATTACCGCTGCAATTCTCTTCTCTAATTGACGAACGCCAGATTCACGAGTATAGTTTTCGATAATGTCTTGCAACACTTTTTTACCAAGCTTGACATCATTCTTATTCATACCATGCTCTCTTAATTGCTTCGGTAATAAGTGCTTTTGAGCAATGGCAATTTTCTCTTCCACTGTATAACCCGTTAGATCGATAATTTCAAGTCGGTCGCGCAGCGCGGGATGAACAGCGCCAATATTATTGGTAGTTGCGATGAACATCACTTTTGACAAATCAAATTCTTCTTCCAAAAAATTATCATAAAAAGAATCGTTCTGTTCAGGATCCAGCACTTCCAATAATGCCGAAGAAGGATCACCATGGCCATCTCTCCCTACTTTATCCAATTCGTCCAATACAAAAACCGGATTTGATGTGCCTGCTTTTTTGATGTTTTGAATAATCCGACCCGGCAGCGCGCCTATGTATGTTTTGCGATGGCCTCTAACCTCTGCTTCGTCCCTTAAACCACCCAAAGACATTCTAATATATTGTCTTCCGAGTGCTTCTGCGATGCTTTTACCCAACGAAGTTTTTCCTACACCAGGAGGTCCGTTAAAGCAAAGAATTGGAGACTTCATATCTCCCTTAAGTTTCAGCACTGCCAAATGTTCTAAAATTCGATCCTTGATTTTTGATAATCCGTAGTGATCACGGTTTAAGATGCGCTCTGCCCGCTTCAGATCAAATTTATCCTTACTAAACTCATTCCAAGGCAGTTCAACAAAAGTGTCTAAGTAATTAAGCTGAACGGAATACTCCATGCCCGAAGGATTCATGCGTTCCAGTTTTGCCACTTCTTTCTCAAATGTTTTGGCTACTTTTTCATTCCACTTCTTCTTCTTGGCCTTTTTTCTCAGCTCCTGCACCTCTTGTTCTGACGGGTTTCCACCCAGCTCTTCCTGAATAGTTTTCATCTGCTGACTCAAGAAGTATTCCCGCTGCTGCTTATCTATGTCGGTGCGCACTTTGCTTTGGATATCGTTTTTTATTTCAAGCATTTGAAGCTCTTTGGTCAAATGTGCGAGCAACATTGTGGCACGCTCTTCCAGATCGGAAATGGCAAGCAAAGATTGCTTTTCTTTTACCGGAGTCTGCATATTGGCAGAGATAAAATTGATCAGAAAAACCGCACTCTCGATATTCTTGATAGCGATGGAAGCTTCGGATGGAATTTGTGGCGAATTATTAATGATCTGAAGCGCTAAATCCTTAATTGAGCCGACTAAGCCTTGAAATCGTTTTTCAGCAGGCTTTTTATCTTCCTGTGTAAATACTTCAACCTTAGCCTTAAAATACGGCTCTTCTTGAGTTATTTCAAGCAGTCTAACTCTTCTCACCCCTTGAAGAATAACGGTGGAACTTCCGTCTGGCATTTTTAAGGTTTTCAGGATTTTCGCGATGGTGCCAATTTCGTACAAGTTGTCTGCCTCAGGCTCTTCCTGCCCCTGATCTTTTTGAGCGACAACACCAATCATTTTATCGCCATTATTGGCGTCTTTAATCAATTTTATCGACTTATCTCTTCCAACCGTAATAGGAATAACAACCCCTGGAAAAAGGACGGTGTTACGTACAGGTAATATTGGCAGTTCATCAGGCGTTTCTTCCTTGTACATCCGTTCCTCATCTTCAGAACTCATCAAAGGAATAAACTCAGAACCTTCGTCTGCCACTCCGGAAAACTCAAGAAAAGAAAAGTTAAAACTATCGTCAGTCATAGCATTTAGCGCGTTTATCAATCAAAATACCGGAGAAATT
>JBBDRU010000106.1:0-7945 GCA_040905305.1 Salibacteraceae bacterium
TCATATATTTACGCCTCAAATTGATCAGCAAATGATGAAATATACGTTAATCTACTTGTTCACTTTAGCCTTGAGCTTCAGTTTTACTTCTTGTAATCAGTGCATTGGGCCTTTTGGTAAAGAGAAAATCGTATGCGACAATGGCGGAACATGTAATGATGGTGAATGCGATTGTTTGAAAGGATACACTGGAGAAACATGCAGTCAGGTTGATCTTTGCGAGCTAAACGATGTCGTTTGTGTTTATGGTGACTGTGTGGAAGGTGACTGTATTTGCGATGAAGGATATGAAGACGAATCGTGTAATTTAGAAACGCGCGCCAAGTTCATAGGCACATATCGTGTTGATGAAGAAGGGTGTGCAGGCCTTGATACATTTGGATTCTATGACATAGAGATCGAACGTAACCTGTTAAATGGCACTGGCATCACCATCTCCAACATGTTTAATGCACAGCAGTTTTCCATCAATGGTATTTTCTCCGATGTAGATGCCACCGTGCAAACAGGGTCTGCGAATTTTAATATATTCAACCAAAGCCCTGACGATAATGACAAATCACTTTCAGGCTCGGGATCTATAGATTTTAGCGACTCCACTGCAACAAAGCTCAGTATTCAATATGAGGTGATCAAAGGAAATAAGCAATACTCCTGCTTCATAAATGCAGTAAAAGTTGAGTAATGTCAACGCTTGAAAAAAAACAAGAGGGCCTCATCGAAGGTCCTTTTTTGTTTATCGTAAACCCTAATTCCGGCACGGGCACTGTAAAACGATTTGATGATATCATCAAAAACAAGCAGCGTGATCAGGCCATAGAGGTCATAATAAGCCAAAGCCCCCAACATTCCATTGACCTGGCAAGGTCTGCCGCTTCCAGAGGATACAGTTCCGTAGTAGCTGTTGGCGGAGATGGCAGCGTTCGGGAGATTGGAATACAATTGATCAACTCAGATTGCCCCCTTGGAATCATACCTACCGGATCCGGCAATGGAATTGCACGACATCTCGGCATTTCCATGCAGATGGAAACCGCAATCGAACAAGTTCTTAACGGAAAAAAAAGAGCTATAGACACCCTGCTGGTGAATAACAAACCAGCCATAGGTTGGTGCGGAACAGGAATCGATGGTGAAGTAGCATTGGCGTTTGATAATGCCACCGAAAGAGGGTTTAGCAATTATGTAAAACTATCTCTGGATGTATTGCTGACCTACAAAGCAACACCTATGAAGGTTCTCTGGAATGACCAAAGCAAGGATTTTGAAGCATATACTATTGTTGCTGCCAACACCACGCAATATGGAAACAATGCCTTTATCAACCCAAAAGGAAAAGATGATGATGGCCTTCTTGATCTGATTGTTATTAAAGCAATGCCCACCTTTGCCATAATGCCGCTGGCATCTCGTTTGTTTTTAAAATCTATTACGGGCAGCAAGTGGGTCGAGCACATTCGATCGGAAAAATTCACCTTGATAAACCAAGGAAATGCTCCATGCCAAATCGATGGAGAGCCTGTCAATATGGAAGAGACCATTACTTTTGAGATTGTGCCCAAATCGCTAACCATAATTGAACCATAGCTATGGCTAAAAAGAACAAAAAAGGTGGTTTTGTTTATTCCACCAATCCTGATTTTTCAACGGACAACAATGATGATGAGCAAAACGAAACATTACCGTCCAATGAGCAAAAACTTCACCTCCACCGCGAAACGAAAGGCCGAGGAGGAAAAGCTGTGGTGATCGTTCGAGGTTTTGTGGGAAGCGACACTGACCTTGCTGATCTTGGAAAAAAAATAAAAGCCCATTGCGGAACGGGTGGTTCATCAAAAGATGGAGAAATTATCATTCAGGGTGATCAGCGCACAAAAGTGAAAGAATACTTAGAGACTCAAGGTTATAAAACGAAAATAGTAGGCGGGTAATTACTTTCTCGTTCCTACAATTTCAAATTCAGACCGTCTGTTTTGCTGATGCGATGACTTCGGGCATGGCACTCCATCACCACAATCGTTAACCATATCCTTTTCACCAAAACCAACGGCAGCCGTAATACGATGCTTGGGAATTCCATTTTGGATCAAGTAATCCACTGTTGATTTTGCTCTTCTAGCTGAAAGTATCTGATTGTATGCTGAACTCCCCCATGAATCGCAGTGGCTGACAACCCTAATAACAACGTTTGGATTTGATTTTAAAACCTTTATGTTTTCGGACATAATGGCCCTGGCATCTTCACGAATGTGATCCTTATCGAAATCAAAATAGATGTTTTGCAGGTTTAAATCCGGTTTGTTCTTTTCATCTATTCCTTTCATATCAACCCCGCTCAGCTCCACCTGATCACTTTTGGAAGCGCTCTCTTTTTTATCGGATTGTTTGATCTCCGTTGTTTTATGATCTGAGGATTCAGCACTTACCAAATCCTGATCACCTTCTTCGGTTTGCTTATCGGGATCAACTGATGCCACTACAACAGGTTCAGTACGTTCTCCTACTTTAATGATCACTTTTCCAACATAGCTCTCCCCATCTATGGTTTCAACGGTGTAAGTCAACTGCTCTTCACCAACAAACGAGCCGTTTGGGGCATAAACGATTGTACCTTCATCAGCATCATAAATACGTCCTGCTCCATTTTCTGGTGTAGAAAGCGCCTTCAATTGAGGTTTCATCGCATCGGTGAATTTATCGTTGAGCAATACGTTCACAGCAACCAGTCTTCCTGCACTTGTCATTGCGTAGTCAATTTTGGCTAACGATTCCGGATCATCATGAGGCGTTTCATTTCCCTCACCGTCAACAGCGGTCAAATATGGATTGCGCAACACCCTGATAGCAACGAATGCCTCAGATTCAAAATCATCTTGATTTGTGGCCCGATAAGAAAACACATCATTTCCAACAAAAGACTCTGCCGGGTAATAAAGAATTTGACCTGAGGTTGCATCGTCAACTATTGCAGACCCATAACGTGGTCGTGAGATGGATGTTAATGCCAGTTCTGTGCTCTTAACCCCGGGATCATTTTCAAAAACAGTAATAACAACGGGCACACCTTCAAAGGTCGAAACCACATCATTTCGCAAAAAACTTGTTGACTTATTCATCGGTAATTGATCTACCAAAGCCTGCTCACTAATGGTTTGATCTTCTGATGTAATGGATGCTCTTGAAGTGGTGAGTCCTAAGAAATCTGCTTCATTCAACACTTCAATAATCTTGAAGTCACAACCGATGCTGAACCGTAAGTTGTTACTATCTACTGCGGCAGCAAATAATTTCACAGTGTCGTTTCCCGCTTGATCCATCCGATAACTGAACCGATCTCCAGACATGATGAGGCTATCATTTAAATACCAGTCATAAAATTCTGGGCTTTTGCCCGCCACTATTGTTGCTGAGCTACTTAACAAAATCCTTGACCCTTCTACAATCGTGTCGGTTCCAACAATTGAAATTTTGTTTCCAAAATGAAGCCCCGTAGTGCAATCGTTTTTATTCACACGGTAAAAGCTTACTTTATAGATGTCCATCCCACCATACCCGCCTAATCGATTGGAAGAGAAATAGGCTGTTTGACCATCGGGCATGAGTTTGAAATAAATATCGTTTGCGGCTGAATTGATCGGCCCCTGAAGACGCATCAGGTCAAGGCTGTCAGAAGTCAGGTCAACATAATAAATATCATACCCTCCCTTTCCATCGGTTCGATTGCTGCTAAAAAAAAGCATGGTGCCATCTGCACTTACCTCAGGGCTGTCTTCGTCATACAAGGTGTTGATGGGCACTTGCAGGGCCATCGGTTTGCTCCAGTTCCCTTTAGCATCCAATTCGGTCTTAAACAGATCAAGGTGAAACCGCTCTGTCTTTTTATCAAGCACTTCTGCTGTAAAATACATGGTTTTACCATCGGCCGTGATGGATGCATGTCGATGATAGTATGTGAAATTGATATTATCAGGATATTTCTGAGGCTCAGTATAATGATCACCTTCGCGTTCGCTGAACCACAAATCGTTGTCTTTAAACAATATTATTTTCCGCGAACCTTCTGAAATGTAAACCGGTGCTTCATGCTTTTTGCTGTTCACTTTTTTGGCAAATTCACCCATAGGATCATCGCCATGTGCAACACCTTCGTAGGTTCCTCCAGTGCGCTTTGCAAGATTGATGTCTTCATAAAATTGCCGATCATCACTGTAAATGGCGTTACCTGTGGCGGTATCGCTTCTGGATGTATATAGCATATAACGCCCGTCTGGACTAATGACAGGATTGTACTCGCTAAATTCAGAGTTGATGCCTTCACCTAGGTTAAAAACGTGAAAACGTTCCTGTTTGAGAAGCTCCTCAACCTTTTCCGTGCTGATCTGCTGAGCGAAAAGACCTGAAGACCAAATGGCAAATAATGCTACTAACGTTGATGAAGAATTCATTGAGCTTAGATTATTCTTCCAAATTAGGATAATTCAAGATGCTTTATCGAACAGACCTAGGGAGTAATCCATTGCCAATTGTGGATAAGATAAGAACACCTGCACACCCGATAGCGTTGAACATCAGGTAGCCAATTTCCTCACTGAAAAAGGCATACAGCAATAAAACCATAGCTTCAGACAAAATTCCAGCCCAAAACACGCTCGATCCGCGCAACCATTTTAGGAAAATAGCGCAGATAAATATCCCGAGGATGGTACCATAAAAAAGCGACCCCAACAAATTTACCAGTTCGATTAAATTATCGAACAACCTGGCGGAAAGCGCTACGGTTATAGCGATTATACCCCAACCCACAGTGAGCAACCGGCTGATCCGAACTTCCATTTTTTCTGACCGGGTGATAGAAGGCCTTAATCGCTTAAAATAATCATTCATACTGGTAGTTGACAGCGCGTTTAACTCCCCTGCTGTTGAAGACATTCCAGCACTCAAAATCACAGCCAACAACAAGCCGATGGCTCCGTGTGGTAAGTAATCAAGGATAAACCTGATGAACACATAATCAGCATCGTTGGTCTCAATATCGGGCGCAACTGTGCTTGCTCTTTCTTCAAACGCTGTGCGCGTTTGCTCAATCTCTGCCAATAATTTTATCGCTTTGTCATCATTGATGGTGATGGAAGGATCTTTGAGTAGTTCCATTTTCTGTGCATCCAGATCATTGTATTTCGCAACCAACTTTTGAGCAATGCCTTCTTGATCGGCCATTACTATCTTCTCAACCGCCTGTCCATTGAAATTGACCGGAGTTGAATTCATCTGATAAAACACAAACAGCATCACCCCGGTAAACAAGATGAAGAACTGCATTGGAATCTTAAGAATCGCGTTGAACATCAGCCCTCTCCTACTTTCTTGAACGCTGCTGGCTGAGAGGTAACGCTGAACCTGACTTTGGTCGGTTCCGAAATAACTCAGCGAAAGGAATAAACCTCCCGTCAATCCGCTCCAAATGGTGTATCGTGAGCTAAAATCAAAATCAAAATCGATGATCTCCATTTTGTTGTTAGCACCGGCAAACTTTACTGCTTCTGTAAAAGTGATGTCTTGCGTGATGTATTGAACCAATATGTAGAAGGCAAAAACCATCCCTGCCAAAATCACACCCATTTGCCATTTTTGAGTTACGCTGACGGCTCTTGTTCCACCACTTACCGTGTAAATGATAACCAAAACACCGATGATAATATTAAGCGTATTTAAATCCCAGCCGAGCACAGAGCTGAGCACAATGGAAGGTGCATAAATGGTTATTCCGGCCGCCAATCCACGCTGTAGAAGAAACAAAAACGCAGTAAACAGCCTGGTCTTGAGATCGAATCTGTTTTCCAAAAACTCATATGCAGTATAAACGTTAAGCTTGTAAAACAATGGCACCGCAATGGCGGAAACCAGGATCAATGCAAGCGGCAGGCCTAAGTAAAACTGCAAAAAGCCCATACCACTTTCAAAAGCCTGACCGGGAGTGGATAAAAAAGTAATGGCCGATGCCTGTGTAGCCATAACAGAAAGGCCCACGGTTCCCCAACCCGCTTCTCTACCTCCTCTTAAATAGGACTCTAAGTCTTTCTGCTTACGGGTGCGCCATGTGCCATAGGTAACAATGAAACCCAAGGTAAAGAGCAATACGATCCAGTCATAAATGTTCATACCAAATAGTAGCTTAACACAGCGTATATTATGATTTGCAAGATCAAAAACCCAATGATCAACGCATAGATCAATTTCCAGTTATCTTGTTTTTCCTCTGTCATCACTGATGTAACTCTATGAGGTTTACAAACAATCTGAATGCTCCGGGAACACCGGCTGGAAGCTGTCTGAAAAACGAGATTCCTGTATAAACAAAATTGCCTTTACCATAAGGCGCTACGAGTAAAGCACCTTTTACCGCTTCTTCTCCCTTATCAGACCATGAAATAAGTGGTGTATAGCTTTCGCCCCACTCTCCGGCAAAATACAACCCGCGTTCCTGAACCCAGTTTTCCCAATCTGAATCACCAATGGTGTTAGGACGGTTAAAGACCTGATGATCCGGATTCAACAGATTAACAGTAGCGTGCTCATCGGTTACCCGATCTCTGGATAGTTTTAATGGAAAAGGGCCAATCTGATCAACATCAAGACCATAGGTTGTATTGTACTGCACAATCATGTTTCCACCATTCATCACATAAGCCATCAATAAATCCTGATTTGCCGCCAATTCTTTGTTTTGATTGAACGCCCGAATGCCACAAACCACAGCATCATATTGCTTTAACTGCGCCAAAGAAATGCCGCTTAAAGAACTCTTCTCTACACTATAACCGATCAACTGAAGCGACTCATCCACCTCATCCCCACTACCCTCGATGTATAATATTTTTTTTGAGGGATCATTCGTTAATTCCAAAGGAGTTAGCTCAGTTTCAGCAGGTGTGTGAATTGCTGTAAATGGAATATGTTCATAATCGATAAGCGAAATAGATTGATCACAACGCACATCGTTAACCAAAGCAAAAAAGCCAATTTTACCCGGCTGAGCAGCTTCATCAGCAGTGATCTTAAGTGGAATGGTTTTTACCTGTCCTTTTTTCAGGCTAAAAGGCTCCTGCTCAAAATATACCTGCCACCCTTCCTCAGGCAAGTCCATCCACAACATCATGTTTTCAAGGTCTTCATTTGCCTCAATATTTACGTTAACATCTACAGATGCACCTTTTTTCAAAACCAACGACTTCACGCTAGGGTTTATCGTTAACGGTTGCACAAAAACCATCGGTTCAGAGATTTCACCTACAGACCGATCATTCCATCTTCTATGTACTTCGGCATTTGTTTGAACATTTTGATTGTCAATTTTCACATAATAGGGAACGGTCATCCCCTCTTTGATAGGCTTACCAATATCTTTAGCTTTATCCACTGCATAGAGCCATGATTTCTTGTTTTCCTTCAGCCAAAAAGGATTGGAAACATCCTTCTCAGCTGTGAGCGTTGCCTCCCAAGTAATGGCTTCGCCAGCCGATATCTTGATTGTGGTGTCGATCTGATCATGATTAAACCCTACTTCCTGAATAAGGTCACTGGAATTATAAACCTCAATCTTTACAGGAAAGTCCTTTCCAACGATAACGCGGTCTTCTCCGGCATACACCTCTACCCGTATGCCGTTTAGCGCCAGTTTTAATTCATTCACCTTTTGATGAATGATGCGCATATCCTGGGGGTCAGCCCACATGCTGCGCTGTGCCATTTTTGGCATAAAATACCTTTGAAGCATTTGATAGTTGTGGCTTCTATCGATAAAACTAAAACTATCCAACACGGTTTGCAGCGCATTTGCATGGTCAGGTGATTGCTCCCAAATGCCTTTCAAATTCGATAGCCCTTCGTCTGACCAATCACCTTTTAAAAGTTTCAAATATTCGGTTTGGTATCCTCTTTGACGAGG
>JBBDRU010000107.1:0-1330 GCA_040905305.1 Salibacteraceae bacterium
ATATTGCTCAGGAAATATGTTTTTCATGCATAGAATTGGATCCTTCTTTTCAAGCATTGCCATGATATTTATGGTTTCACGAGCGAACATTATTAGTGCTTTATCGCTTGTTCTTGGCAATGCATTGCTCGCAATCAATTGCATGTAACCGCCCACCTCTTGTTGCATCTCAAGCATGCTTGCGCCATTTTTCATTTGAGCTTCCATATTTATGATGATCTGTTGATACACTTTAGGCTCATATTCTTTTATGGCTTGAAATGCGGAAATATCCTTGAATGCCACTTCCAGGTCGCTTTTATCGAAGTAGCCATATTTAATAGGTGATAAGTTAGATGGGTTAACGACCCCATGAATAACGCCAGCGTTTAGCATTTCTTCAATAGTCGGATACCATAAATCATCTTGTTTTGCTTTAAATATTCTGTCTATAAAGTCCTGGCTAATACCTCGTCTTTGATAAATCCTTAAGTCTTTCTTTTGTTCAGCAGGCATATCAACATAAGGGTCAAGACTTTTAGATTCCGATTGATACTGATGAAAAGCGAGGTTTGCACCCTTCGCTAGGTAACGTTTATTACCAGATATAAATGCTGTACCACATGCGGAGTAGCAGCCTTTTAACGTATAAGTGTCAAGACCATTGATTAATATGATTTTAGAAAGTTCTCTGCCCTCATAGATTCTTCCGCCAATACTATCAAGGATGATGCCTTTAACATTAGGATTCCTAGCTATCAACTGCTTTACATCTTTTGCAATACCAAATCCCAGTCCTCCCCGCAGATGAAGTAGCTCACCATTTTCAGTCAGCTCAACTCTATAATTTCCATATTCATCCTTTCCAAAACCAATTTGATATATGTCCTTATACACGGGCCAAGAAATATTCACGTTGCCAAGGGTTCCAAGGACTCCCAAGACTACTAAGACCTTAACTGCCCTAGACCAAAAACCCTTTTGCGTTTCTTCTACATGTCTGCTCGCAGAGCGCCACAATCCAATTACTTGCCAAGGATAAACGATAGCAAGCGCTATGAAGACATAAGTAATCGTAACTTGTGATGCCACAACAGGGTTCTCAATCGTCGACGCTTCAGTCAACCATACTTCAAAGATTCGGATACATATATTGATAAGAAATACGTTAATCCAAAAGGATTTCGCAAGGGAATGCTCTCCACGCCAATGTTTTAGGATATAACTCAATTTGTACCCCTTTTGTCAGCTAACTATAAGTAGAGACCCTAAAAACCTTCTGACGAATCGGCTTTTGGGGTGTATAAAATGACAGGGTCTTTGTAAAACAAAGGGCTAGGTCCCGGATAGG
>JBBDRU010000108.1:0-7921 GCA_040905305.1 Salibacteraceae bacterium
TTCTTTTTCACGCTCTTTCAGGTTGCGTTTTGCTTCTTCCTTTAAATCATCAATTGCGATGTAGTCAATATCAAAATGCGTTAAAGCTGATGCATCGATGTCATTTGGTATGGCAAGGTCAACAATAATTTTTTTCCCAGTTATAGCCATGGCTTTGAAAGTCGCAGAGTCAATAATTGAACGATCAGCACCGGTGCAGGTGATCATCAGATCGAAATTACCGGCCTCCTCAACCAAATCATTTAAGGAGTAACCTTTTCCACCAAGAATTTCGCCCAGCTTTTCGGCTTTTTCTTTGGTGCGATTAAACACCTTCACCGATTTAAAATCGTGCTTTTTAAGGTTTCCGGCAATGGCCTCAATGGTTTGTCCTGCTCCAACGTAAACCACAGATAGATTGCTGTGTAAATCACGGTCAAGCAGTTTTTGGTAAGCGAGATTAACCACAGAAATGGATTTTGTAGCAATGGCGGTTTCGGTGTAAACCTGCTTTGCCGTTTCAATAGCCTTCTGAACGGCTATTCTTATAAAGTCACCAGTAAACCCATAGCTTTTTGCACGGTCAAATGATCGCCTCACTTGGGTGATGATTTCCCGCTCTCCTATGACCAACGAGTCAAGCGAGCTGGCAACGTGAAATAAGTGACGAACCGCGTCTAGCCCTTCATAAGTTCTAGTGTATTCAACAGTTTGCGCAATTTCATCCGGTGTGACATGAGGATAAACGGCTGTTAAAAAAGAAGTGATGAATGGCTCATCTATTTCTTTATTGATCCGAAAGAAAAACTCAACGCGGTTGCAAGTAGAAATAAAAAGCAACTCTTTGAGTCTGAAAGATTCGAAGTGTGACTCAAGCCTTTCATATTGATGGTCAGGCTCCATGTGGTATTTTCCAACCAGATCTAAGCCTAAGTTTCGATGGGTTAGCGCTATTACTTTAAAGTACTTCAATGCAAGCGCGAAAGTCTTTGCTTGGAGTTACTCAATTGTCATAATATTGTCAGGGAGCCAAGTGAAAGATATCGACCTTGCGACTTTCTAATCGCTCACCGTGCGTCATCTTAATCGATAGATCAGGAGCGACACCATCTATCTCTATCAATCCCTCGTCCATACCGAGAGTGATTAAATATTCCTTAACTTTTTCAGCACGCTCAAGCGCCACTTTCTTGTTCACTTCTTCAGTTCCTAGATCACAGGTATATCCAACGATCAAAACGGGTTGACCGGTTTTCTTGACTTTTTGGTAAACGCTGTTATTGATATGAAAACGGTCGTAATTGCTTAGTCTAACACTGTTGAAGTTGAAGAAAAGTGTTTTGAGTTTGAGGTCGTTTTTCATTCCTGTGAGTGCTGTTGATTCTCCGGTTGGCATACCATGGGTTACCCTTTCATTCGGAGCTTTCTTCCCTTTTCCAGCATCTTGATCATTTAAAAACTTAGAGACATCCAAGCGATCTTGCCCACTACTTTCCATGTTGGCTAAGTCATCTTTTGAGCGGGGTAAGGTTACAAATTTGAACCCCTCTTCTGTTAACTCTTCCTGCACAAGAGGCTCGTTGTTTTCGTTCATCATTTGAAAGCTACCGGCATCAAGCAAGCCAGCATCTTGTTCTGCAACGCGCACAAAATAATTCGACTCTTTTGCAAGCTGCTTAAATCTGAATTCGCCATTTTCATCGGTATAAATGGTTTCGATCACTTTATTGTTTTCGTCTAATAATTCAAGCAAAACGCCTTCTTTACCTAAGTTTTCATATTTGAATCGACCAATAACGTCCTTAAAGCTTTCGGTAATGATCAGCTCTGTTTCACCATCATTTACCTGGGAAATACTGAAGAAATAATCGGCATTCAGTTCACGGAAATTGTATTTGTCTTTGTCTTTGTCCAGTTTTCCGGTAGTTACGGTGCCGTCTTTATCTACAAAATACAGTTGACTGTTAATTAGTTCACTGTCATCAATGCCAACTACTTGAACTTTATAGTTTCGCTCAGGCTTCAACATAGAAAAGACAAAATGACCGTTTTCATCGCTGGTAACCGTTTCAACGATATTGTCATTTTCATCAAGCAACCTAAGGGTTATGCCTTCTTTTGCGAGGTTTTTGTATTTGAATAATCCGATAGAGAACACAAAGTTTTGGGCAATGGATCCACCAGAGTCTTCTTCTTCAAGAAGCATTAATCCCTTTCTTATATCCGCGTTTAGAGCCCTGTAGTCAAAACCAAAACTCCCTCCTTTTAGGGCGTTGAGCTCATTTCCTTGTTTGTCTGTAAAGACCAGACTGCCGTCTTGATAGGCTTCGTCAGCAGGTTTGATTTTAAAGTCTTTATCGGAGCTTAGTTTCTTAAACTGAAATTGTCCGTTTTCATCGGTTATCACCTCCTCAATCAAATTGTTGTTTTCGTCATAAAGGAATAGCTTAACCCCTTCTTGAGGGAGATTGTCATATTTAAACACTCCTGATGCGCTGGCTTGATTATTCTCCATTTTGGTGTCGGCCTGTGATAGCATCTTTAATCGACCTAGCTCTTGAGCCTGTATTTTTTGGTATTTAAAACCGCCTTCTGCATTAGCCATTGTTTTGAACAGCTTATTCCATTGCTCATCTGTGTAATAGATGACACCGTTTTGCTTGATATATTCAAGGCTTGATAAAACTTTAATCTCCAACGTTAAACTGTCAGGCGACTCAGCAAATGAGAATTTTCCGAATTTGTCGGTAGTTGCGTATTGGAGAGTTTTTCCTGTAGAATCGGTAAGGGCCAGAGCAACGTTCTTAACAGGAACACGATCAACCTCAAAAATGCCACGCATGCCGGTTACAAACTCTGGTTTTTGAATGGTTTTCGCCTGGGCTAACTTTTCGGGTGAGAGCGGGTGAATGGTGAGTGTCCCATCCTCATCTCGTTTCAATGCCTCAATGTATTCTCCCGATTTGTTGATGACATAAGCTTCGGTTACGCTCAGGTCAATGTCGGAATGTTTTGGTTTGATGCGATATGCTTTTCGTTCTTTCAATCTTGGTACATTCATGATGCCTGAATTGTTTGAAAAGAATGTGCCAATGTTTTCATCTTCAGCAGAACGCACCTTTCCTTCTACTTCAGAAATGCGGTTTCCATAAGACTCGAATACGATTTGAACCGTATCAGCATCTTGATAATACTGTTCGTTTTCGGCAGTGTAGATGTCGCTCAAGCTATCATTTCTGTTACTTGCAAAGTATAACTCAGATCCCACCGCAAAAGGGAAGGCGTCAAAACCCGCTGAGTTTATTTTATCTCCCGCATTTGTCGGAGTGGTCCAATTTGTCCAGGTAGAATCTTTGCGATAGGCATAAAAAATATCAGCATTTCCAAATCCACCATGCCCGGTGGAGGCAAACAATAGGGTTTTTCCATCGTCAAATAAAAACGGTGATATTTCAAACCCCGTGGTGTTTATGCTGTCGCCCAGCCAAATAGGTTGCGACCATCCATTATCAGATTTCAAGGAAACAAAAAGGTCTTCTTCGCCCAGACTGTTCTTATTGTTCATCGAAATGATCATAATGTCTTCTGCGGGGGTTACGAAGCCACCATAAAACATAGGTGTTTTAATGTTTAAACTAGGCATGTCAAGAGCTTCCGGTCTGCTCCACGCATCCTCTTCTTTATTGGCCATGGAAAAACCAGTTTGGAGGTTCACTTTTTTGATGTAGGTGCCGACTAAATAAAGACGTTGGCCATCCTCAGATATTCCAATGGCTGAATTGTTTAGGTAGTTGTTGAGTTTTTCTAAATCATTTGCAGGTGCACCCCAGGTTTTACCAAGTCGATCAACATACCACAAATCCTGCCCTAAGTCTTTGCCTCCTTTGTTTTCTGGGTGTAATGTCCGTGTAAAATAAAGCCGTCCTGTGGTTGCATCATACATTGGGCACGACTCTTCAAATGGACTATTGATATGTTCTGGAAGTGGTTTTATAGCTGAAAACTCAAAGCGAACCTGCGCCTGACCAACAAGGGTTAATAAGAAGAGTATAAGCGTAGTAAGTATCTTCATCAATGGGGGTTAAAAAACAGCTTTTTCTTTGTTGAATAAATTCAGGCCGAGCATCACTTCATGGCTGCCGATGTTTTGCAGTTGAATGGATGAAAGCGTGAAATCAAAAGCATATCCAAATCTTAGGGTATTTGAAAGGTGAAGCCCGATCATACCAACCAGCGATTGGGTGTTTCGGTAGGAGGCAGCCACCCAAAATCGATCCTGATAATCAAGCCGACAATTCAAGTCCATTGAAAAAGGAGCTTGATCGACATAACGCAAAAGAACACTAGGTGTGAAGGTCATGTTGCGGTTGATCCTCAAGTTATATCCACCGATTAAGTTATGATGTGCTTTCAGCTCCTGAAATGTTACCTGACTGGTTAACCGTAGCCTATCTTGTACCAATTGATCGCTCGAGTATCCAATGAAAAACCTTGGATGGTAAAGCCAAAAAGCCACATTGACATCCATCTGAGCACTTTGAGTACGGTTGGCCAAATAATTTGAATAGGTAGGGTCGCCCGGATATTCAACGACTGCTTTTGCCGGATCAAACATCACACTGCTGTAGCTTGTGCTTGGCGAGAAACTGATCGACAACTCATCCCCTACGGGTAAATGAAAGGTGTAGGATAATCCTGCCATCGTTATTCCAAATGGGCCATAAGTATCTTGTGCGGCATATCCTCCCAGTGCGTGATAAGATTTTCGCGTAATGCTTTCATAGGCTTTTGGCGAACTGATCCTTACGGAAGATACCTGAGGTTTGATGCTCAAGCGCTTTCCGATCGGGGTGTTAAAGCTTGCATAGTAGGTTGTAGGGCTGTTTTCAATTCCAACCCACTGCTTGCGATAGCTGAGGTTTACTTCAGTGTAGTCATGAAGGCCAGCAGTAGCAGTATTGAGAATATATAGGTTTTGCAAGTATTGGCTAAACTGATAAACCTGCTGGGCATTTGCCTGGGAAACTAGGAAAACAAATATTCCAGCTAAGCAATATTTTAAGCAATGCTTCATCATCTGATAATGGTTATGGATCCTGTTAGTGGCTCAATTTTACCAGGACCAAGGTTAATGACAAAGAAGTAACTGCCACCAGGTAGCTGCTCTCCTCTGAACGTTCCATCCCATGGGGTGTTGTAACCTTCAGATTCAAATATTAAATGCCCCCACCGGTTGTATATTTTAACTTCGCAATAAGGGTAATTAGCAAGTTCTTTTAAGTTCCAAACATCATTGTATCCGTCACCATCAGGAGTGAAAGCCGTTGGCACGTCTAAGGCTTGATTTACAATTACTGTAATGGTGTCCGATGCGGGGCAACCAAACTCAGTGGTTCCTCTGGCAATATAAGTGGTTGTTTCACTTGGGTCAACAACAACAACGCTGTCGGCAACATTGGTTACTGAAAACTCAGGGGTCCATATATACTCCACGGATAGCGTGCTTGAAGCTTCAAGTTGAGTGGTGGAAGGCGCGAAAATAAAGGTGGTGTCATCTTCAATAGTGACTACCGGATAGGGCACTACATTAATTGTTACTTCATCAAATTGAAGCGGACAAACCCCGTTGGCAACTTTCCAGGTAAATGTGTAAGACCCGAGTTGTAAATCACTTACGGTTACTTGTGACAGATTTGTATCTGACAATGATGCTCCGTTTGTTGGGGTTAACCAAGTGCTTATTCCGATTGTGTCTTCGGTGGCAGTAAGTTGAGCTAAAGTTGTATCGCAAAGAATTTGATCCTCTCCTGCTTCAATAATCGTTGGACTAAGGTATTCTGTGATTTGCATGGTATCTCTTTCGATTGGACAAACACCATTTTCTATACGCCATTCAACCATGGTTATGCCCGCTTCAATATTCATAATTGACGTTGCAACACCGGCAGTATCGGTAAGTTCACCGCTTCCTGAAATGATCGTCCAGAAACCTTCTCCGACATCAGGCGTGTTTCCCTGAATATTCGCATCGAATACTTCACATTGCTCCTGGTCATCGCCAGCTTCTGCAGGGGTAGGGAAGTCATAACGAAGCACCGTAAACTCACAAGTATCTGTGTTTCCGTAGCTGTCCATAACGGTGAATCTATTTACCGTTTCACCAACGGGATAAAACGCTCCACTATCGATTCCTGCGATTTGGGTTACTTCAAAACCAGCGCAATTATCAGTGTATTCAGGCAGACTGAAAGAGAAAACGGTATCGCAGATCGCGGTGTCAGGCACACAAAACAACTGAGGAGCTTCCACATCTTGCACCTCAACGATAAACGAGCATGTATCTGTATTTCCACTTTGGTCAAATGCTACATAGAAGAGTTCAGTGACCCCAACAGGGAAGAAACTTGCACTGTCAAGCCCGGTAGAGTCGATTTGAATGATTGAATCAACGGAGCAATTATCTACTGCTGTTGGAAAGGGAAAGCTCACAATCGCACCGCAAAGCCCGCTGTCATTTGGAACTACAATGCTGTCATTGCAAACAATCATCGGATTGATTGTGTCAAGGAAACTCACGGAGACTTCTTCAGTGGAAGTGTTTCCAAAAATATCTGTAGCAAAGAAGGTAATGTCAAAAGTAGAATCAACAACCAGGCAATCGAATAATGTGTCCGAAAGATAAATTGAGTCGAGTGAGCAGTTATCAAAAGTTCCATCATCGAGCATCGAAGGCTCAACTAAGAACTGGCCGTTGCTGTCTAAATAAAAGGTATCGGCCATGGTTGAAATGTAAGGCGCCAATGTGTCTAAAATAATAAACTCGGATGTGTCTGTGCTAACATTACCATTCACATCGGTGGCGGTGAACAACACGTCCAGTGTATCACCATGATTGGCACAGCTAAAAGAGGATGTGTCTATTTCAATGGATGAAATTCCACAACTATCCCATGTTCCGATGTCAATGGAATCGGCAGTTACCGTAGCAAAACCAAATGAATCGAGGTAAACGATCAGGTCAGAAATTTCAATTTTAGGTGCGATGTCATCCACTACGGTTAATTGGACAGTAGTGGAATCAGTATTTCCATTCACATCTTCAGCAAAGAAGGTGATAAAGTTGTTTCCAACATCGCTGCAATTGAAGGTTGATTTGCTAAGGTTTAATTGATTAACTCCACAGCTATCCCACGTGTTCACATCGAACGTATCAGGAAGGATGAATGCTTCACCAAACGAGTCTAAACTGATGGTAACGTTTTGTACTACCGGTTGTGGGGCAATGGTATCAAACACAGCTACTTCAGCCACAGCAGAATCGATATTTCCACTTATATCGATGGCGAATAAACTCACAAGCACCGTATCTCCCGCGTTGGCACAATCAAAGTTGTATTGCGAAAGCCATGTGCTATCGATTGCGCAGTTGTCAATGGATCCATTATTGAGATCAATCACATCTATGGATGCAGAACCAAATGAGTCAAGATAAACTGTAATGTTTTGTGTTACAATAATTGGTGGAAGCGTGTCAAAAACACTGATGTTTGCGAAAGCAGAGTCTAAATTGCCGCTTATATCTTTTGCGTATAGAGTGATCACCTGCACAGCTGCCGTGTCTGCACAATTGAATGAGTCTTTGCTGATCCAGGTTTCATCGATTGCACAATTGTCAAAAGAACCTGCATCCACAGAATCGGCATCGATCACAGCGCTGCCATTGCTATCAAGGTAGAGCGTTAAATTTTCAGTTAATACTAAAGGCGGCTGTGTGTCTAACACTAAAACCTGAACCAGGCTCGAGTCGATATTTTGATGGATATCCTCAGCGATAAACCAAACATTGTTGCTGCCACTGTCGGCACAATAAAACGCAGTGTCTGAAAGGGAAAGGTTATCGATTCCGCAACTGTCCCATGTTCCGTTGTCAACCATCGCAGGA
>JBBDRU010000109.1:0-1325 GCA_040905305.1 Salibacteraceae bacterium
ATCTCGAATCCGAAATTAAGAAACTTGCCGATTCATAAAGAAGGAACACCTAACAAGGCGCATTAACTGGGGACGCGGACGTGCCGTAGGTTTCCAGTGTTGCTTGTTTAAAACTTTAAGCCGTTTATTAACTCATAATCTCCGCGCCCGTTATGCGCTGGGTCGTTATACTCAATTCCTGTAACCGTCCTTCATAATATCATCAAACCAAATTCAGAAAATTAAATTCAAATTTGCAATCCATATATTGATGTGAAAATAATAGATTAAATCACTTGGTTTTTTGAATTGACAATGAATAAATAAAATCATGAATCTCAGAGACAAAATTTGGAAATGGGCTGAGAGGTTGGATGATTGGCAGAATGATCTGTTAAGAAGAATCTACGAATCTGGAGAGCTCGAAGAAAACGCACTAATTGAGGTCAAGGACAACCTTCTTGCAACATTGCTTGAATTGGATTTGCCTCATGATGTCGTTCGACTTGAAAAAGATCAAATTCAAACGGCAATAAGTGATGAAGATCCGGTCAGAATAAAAAAACTCTCTGATTTAAAAAACGTTGGTACTGTATCTGATGATGGCGCACTACCTTTTTTGACTGATGGACTGACAATCTTTTATGGAGAGAATGGAGCGGGGAAGTCCAGTTATGCAAGAGTGCTGAAAAAAGCCTGCCGGGCAATTAAGCAGGACCTGGAAATCCATCCCAATGCATTTAAAGAAACTTCTGGCAATGGTACCGCCGAAATTGAAATTATAAAGGATGGTCATCCCGAAACCATTCATCGTAATGTAAATAATAAACCGGATCCGCGTCTGAATTCAATCAGTATCTACGACAAGGAATGTGCTGAGGCTTACACTGAAGGCAAAGTAATGGACATCCCCTATTTACCTTCTGATTTGCGGGCAATGAAGCAGATGGCAGAAGAGCAAAAAAAGATACAGGCTATTATCAACGAAGAAATAGACCAACTTCGAAATCAAATTGAGAAATTAGAGCGAAAGCTGGAAGATTTTCCACAAGATGACATAATCTATCCACAGGTTTCTGCTCTTTCTTTCGAAACGGATGTAGCGAAATTAGAAGTCTTAAAAGGGTTAAACGAGGAAGAACTTGAAGAATTAGAAGGTGCAGAAAAAGAGTTTGCTGATAGTGATCCCTCTAAAATTCAGAAAGTCATTAACGGATTAACATCCAAAAAAACGGACTTAAAACGCATAGTAAGCAGGTTAGACCAAATCGATGAGTTAATTAACAAGAATTTGGAATTGCAACAAAAAAATGGACAGTCGGTTAAGTCACTTTCAAGCGGCCTGT
>JBBDRU010000110.1:0-7901 GCA_040905305.1 Salibacteraceae bacterium
TTTGCCGACTATAATAAAATCAAAAATTAAGGCGCCTAAAAAGCTTTTTACAACAATACCCGGTAAAAACGGGCTCAAATGAGTGTCAAAAGCAATATTGCTTGAACCAGTTACAATGATCCATCCCAATCCACAAAGCGTGATGATGATGTGCTGAAGAATAAAAATGGCAAAAACGTAGAAATACCGGGGCTTCTTTATTTGAGGTTTTAATATTGCTGTGGTAAGCGCGATGATGTAGAATCCTATAAGATAACCACCACTGTCGCCTTTAAAATATTCGAAACCACCAACTCCTGTGGCCAACAATGGAACTCCTAAAGCTGCCAACGCCAAATAAAGCAAAATACCGCCAGCAGCATTACGTCTTTTGAGGCTCAACGGCAACAAAATAGCGAACATGCTTTGTAAAGTTATCGGGAGGTTCAATCCAGGTAACTCAATAGGTGTAATGCCACTCAAATACATTAAGATGAGTACAAGCAACACCTCAAAGGCGATTTTTGAAGTTCGGCTTAAATGCGTGTTCGTCCTCACATCACAACGTTAACGATCCTCTTTGGAACTATGATGACCTTTTTTGGCACTTTTCCTTGCAGCCATTTCACGGTTTCTTCATTGGCCATCACTTCTTTTTCGATTTCATCTTTTCCGAGGTCTGCAGGTAATTGCAATTGAAAGCGGGTCTTTCCATTAAATGATATCGGATAGTTTATGCTGTCTTCCTTCAAGTATTTTTGATCAAAAACAGGCCATTGGGCTTCAGAAATGCTGGTTTTGTGTCCAAGCTTTTCCCAAAGCTCTTCAGTGATGTGAGGTGCGTGACAGCTAATGAGAATTGTTAACGGCTCCAGGATTACACGTTTATTGCATTTAAGATCAGTCAATTCATTAACGGCTACCATAAATGCACTGACGCTGGTGTTGAAAGAAAACCGCTCCATATCATCAGATACTTTTTGAATACATTTATGCAGGCTTTTCAACTCTGCAATGTTGGCTGTTTCGTCACTTATGGAAAGTTCTTCTCCCATGTGGAATAACCGCCAAAGCTTGCGCATAAATTTCGAAACACCTTCGATACCCTTTGTGTTCCATGGCTTGTGCATCTCAATGGGGCCTAGAAACATTTCGTGCAAGCGGAGTGCGTCAGCTCCGTGTTCTGCTATTACATCGTCAGGATTCACTACATTACCATAACGCTTGCTCATTTTTTGGCCGTCTTCCGCTTGAATCATCCCCTGATTGATTAGTTTTTTGGCGGGTTCATCAAATGGAATATAACCAAGATCATAAAGAAACTTCGTGATGAATCGGAAATAGAGCAAGTGACCGGTCGCGTGTTCTGCACCACCCATATAAAGATCAACCTGATTCCAATAGTTTACCGCTTCTTTTGAAACAAATTCTTTACCACGATCCTCTGTTTTGCCTTCCATCATATAGCGGAGATAATACCAATTTGATCCTGCCCAACCCGGCATCGTGTTCAAGTCCATCGGATATCCCGAGCCATTTTCAACAATTGCTCCAGCTTTCGGATCCCAATTCCATTTTTTTGCACGCCCGAGAGGAGGTTCACCGGTTTCGGTAGGTTTAAAGTGATCGATTTCTGGTAACTTAATTTGGTCTAGTTTGTCTTCATCAACGGTGTATGGAATACCATCGCGGTAGTAAATTGGGAAGGGCTCACCCCAGTATCGCTGACGACTAAACACCGCATCGCGCAGTTTGAAATTGATTTTTCTTGTGCCCAATTTCTCCTTCTCTAAACGCTCGATAACTTCCTCGATGGCTTGCGAAACACTTTTACCATTCAGAAAACCAGAATTGATCAAAATACCATCTTTCCGGTCATCGGCTCCCTCGGATACATCCTGACCCTCAATAACCGGCACAATCGGTAGGTCGAAATGAGAGGCAAAATCCCAATCGCGTTGATCTCCTGATGGAACCGCCATCACCGCACCCGTGCCATATCCGGCAAGCACGTAATCGGCTATCCAAACAGGTACCTCTTCTCCCGTAATTGGATTGATCGCATAACTTCCGGTAAATGCACCAGTTATTTTTTTTGCTTCGGCCATACGTTCTCTCTCAGAACGACCTTTTGAATAATTGATGTATTCGGAGACGTGCTTCTGTTGCTCGCGGGTTGTTAGCGAGCCCACTAAATCGTGCTCAGGAGCTAAAACCATAAATGTTGCTCCAAAAATGGTGTCAGGCCGTGTGGTGAAAACCTTGATTTTATCCCTGCTGTTTTTTATTTGAAAGGATACTTCTGCTCCTTCGCTTCGCCCGATCCAATTGCGTTGGATTTCTTTGAGCGAATCTGGCCAGTCTATTGTTTCTAACCCATCACGCAAACGTTGTGCAAAGGCGCTTATGCGCAAAGACCATTGCATCATTTTTTTCTGCTCAACCGGGTGTCCACCACGCTCACTCATTCCGTTTACGACTTCATCGTTGGCAAGCACAGTTCCTAATGCCGGGCACCAATTTACAAACGTTTCAGCCCTATAGGCAATTCGGTATTTCAAAAGGATACTTCGTTTCTGATGTTCATCAAAGCTCTTCCAGTCAGCTGCTGTAAATGAATCAATGGGATCATTGGCGGAAAAAACTTCTGTGTTTCCTTTATGTTCGAAGGCTTCGATCAGGGATTCAATAGGCTCAGTTTTATTCGAGGATTTGTTGTACCAGGAATGGAAGAGTTTTACGAAAATCCATTGTGTCCAGCGATAAAATTCAGGACTGGAGGTGTTGACTTGCCGACTCCAATCGAAGGAAAAACCGATCAGATCAAGTTGTTCTCTGTAACGTTCAATATTTTGAGCTGTGGTAACTGAAGGATGCTGTCCTGTTTGAATAGCATATTGTTCTGCAGGTAATCCAAAAGCATCATAACCCATTGGGTGTAAGACATTGAAGCCTTGACTCCTCTTTAAACGGGCGTAGATATCGCTTGCGATATAACCTAATGGATGTCCCACATGCAGCCCTGCACCAGAAGGATAAGGAAACATGTCTAGAACATAATAGGAAGGCTTTGTTGAATTATTTTCAGCACTAAATGTTTGATCAGTTGCCCAACGCTCACGCCACTTTTTTTCAACAGTCAAAAAATCGTATTCCATCCTAAGTTAAATTGACCGCGAATTTAATCTTACTTCAACTTTTGATTGGAAATTTAAAGGAAAACATATTTTATCGAAAAAAAGGGATGTAAAAAATACAATCTTAGCACGGTTAAAGTTGTTATTATTTGCATTTAAGTATCTGCTTTAAATTAACTTCGCGTGGTTTTTTTAAACAGGTTTTTCTGCTCTGATTAAAAAGTGTTTTAATGAAACCATTAAGTGTATTGATCCGTAAAAGGAATGTGCGTCTGTGCTATTTAAGATAGTATGTTATAAATCAGGCGGTTGATTCTAGGTGTTTGTTGTTATGGAAATAGATAAAATGATTAGACTTAAGAGTGCTTTAACCCTTCTCTTGATTGTGCTTTTAAGTGCAAGCTCCGGATTAAGTCAGGTGAATATCTCTGGTGTCATCAATGCCAATGTTGCTGTTGACGATATAACACAGCCAAACTGTTCGGATTGTGATGAGGGATGTGATGATCTGATCGAGGTGTCAGACGCCTCGGCATTTCAAGTTGGGGACAGGGCGCTCATTATCCAAATGAAAGGTGCTAGCATCAATACGTCAAACACCTCTTCTGGCGGACAAATTACCGATATTGCCAATGCTGGGAACTATGAGTTTTTCATTATTGACTCCATTGATCAGGGCAACGACATATTGATTCCGAGATACGGGTTGATCAAAAATTACAACGAATCCGGGCAGGTTCAGGTGATTAGAATTCCTAAGTATGGGAATAATACAGTCACTGTTACCGATACTCTTACTGCTCCAACTTGGTCTGAATCTGCTGGAGTTGGTGGCGTTGTTGCTTTGGTGGCAAAGAAACTAGTTTTGAATGCTGATATTAACGTAATTGGTGCAGGGTTTAAAGGAACTCAAATGAATGTTAATGGAACACCAGACAACTGTTCAGTGAATCCTACCAGTGCATACACACTAAATTCAACGGCTTCTCAGAGCTATACAAAAGGAGAAGGTATTGTACCCGATAATACATCTATCAATCGTGGTCGTGCTCCCAGGGCAAACGGTGGTGGTTCAGGTATATCCGGAGATTCGGGTGGAGGCGGTGGCTCATCCTACGGTTCCGGTGGAATCGGTGGAAAACGATGGTGCAATGTTGGTGGTACGCCCGCAGGAGGTTTAGGTGGGGTAGCGCTATCGAGTTACTTTTTGCAGGATAAAGTTTTTCTTGGAGGTGCAGGGGGTGCGGGTTTTGTCACAACCAATAATCCTTCTAATTCAACGGACGGTGGTGGAATTGTAATCCTATTTGTCGATACAATTGTTGGTAATGGTTACTCTATTTTAGCTGATGGCACCTCACCTGTAGGGGTAAACCCTGTTGGGGCACCCGATGGAGGTGGTGGCGGTGGCGGAGGAGGAACAGTGCTTCTCAATGTTTTGGATATACAAGGTAACCTTACCGTAACCGCTGATGGTGGAGACGGTCAAGATTTAAATACTACTAATTACCACGGCCCTGGTGGCGGAGGTGGGGGCGGGGTTTTGCTATATTCCTTGCCAACCTTACCCGCAAACGTCACATTCTCTGCTGATGGTGGGAGATCAGGACAGCACTCGGACGGCTACGAAAACGATGCTGGAGATGGTGCCGATGGTGGAACTTTTGGACTCTACGTTCCTATTGAAAATGTAAACTACCGTGCAAACGTTGATGGTGATGATGTTGCTGGGGTTTGCGATATTGATGACGATAACGATGGCATTCCGGATGTGCAGGAGATTTATTCGGGTGATCATGACAATGACGGAATATTTGATTTTGAAGATGCTGATTTTTGTGATGCTTTTTTTGATGGAGTGAACGGTTGGGACTGCAGTACTGATGGATTACCAAACCCAACGGGAGATCTAGATGGCGATGGTTATCCAAACTTTTTCGATGCAGATTTCCCTTATTGTGGAAGCTTTGTTTTAGGAATTGATCAAATATGTTCCAACTTTGACCCTGACGGTGATGGAATTCCGAGTCACTTGGACCTGGATTCTGATAATGATGGAATTCCTGATATCATTGAAGCAGGTGGTGCAGACACCAATGGCGATGGACAGGCAGATGCTATGCTTGACATTGACGGTGATGGATTGATAGATCTTTATGATAATGATGATACGGATGGACCTTTAGGAGTAAGTCCCTGCTCCCCGCAGCCCGGTTGCTTAGAGAATAATTCTTACACTACTTTACCAGTTTATGATACGGATAATGATACTATACCCGATTATCTTGACGCGGATTCTGATAATGATGGAATTCCTGATGTTATTGAAGCCGGTGGGGCAGATGGAAATGGCGATGGCATAATTGATAATTATGGTGATGCAGATGGTGATGGGTTTACTGATCGTTTTGATGCTACTATTTGCTCTGATGATGTTAGCTTCACTACTGCCTTTGGGCTATATCTGAATGGACCCTCAACTGGCATAACGAATGGAAATAATGCTTCTGGAGCTCCAAACGGTACTTTTGCTCAGGTTTATGATGCAGGTGATCGGCTGGTATTGGATTTAGGGCAGGTTTTTCCAACAGGCACGCTCTACCAATTAGTTTGGAGGAGGAAGGTATCCTATGGTTCAGGTCCAACTGCTGATATGGTGGTTGAAGAGTCTGCTGATGGAGCTTCTTACTCGACAAACTCGATTACTCCGCAAGATGCTTCGCAAACCTTTATTACAACCTATATGACTACCGAGAACCCTACCCGGTATCTCCGTCTTAGCACATTAACAGGAACCAATGATGATTTTGAATTTGACGGGGTTGTTGCGGAGTCTGCAGTTGAGTTTACAACTTGTGTTTCGGGAACACCTTTGTTTGTAACCGGCCCTGACAATAACAATGATGGTTTCCCTGATTCATACCCTGGTGGTGATAGCGATGGTGATGGAATATTTGATTACAGAGATTTAGATTCTGATAATGATGGAGTTCCTGATGTGGTAGAAGTTGGAGGAACGGATGCCAATGGCGATGGTATTGCCGATAATTACATTGATGGCGATGGCGATGGTTTTAATGACTGGGTAGATGGGGACTCTTCCAATGCCCTCGTGCTGGGAGACGATAGTCCAGGTTCTAATTTTGCGAATGTACTTTTCCTTACCGGACCCGATAATGATGTTGATGGTTTCCCGGATTCAATTATTGATCAAGATAATGATGGTGATGGAATCCCAAACCAACTTGATTTGGATAGTGATAACGATGGAATAACTGATGTTATTGAAGCTGGTGGAACTGATGCCAATGAGGATGGATTGGTCGATGGACATGCTACCGATTCCGATGATGATGGTTTTGCCGATGCTGTGGATGGCGATGTAGGAAATGACGGTACGGCAGAGAACTCGTCAAATGCACTTGTTCTTACAGGTCCAGATTCAAACGCTGATGGGGCACCCGATAACTATCCGAATGGTGATGTTGACGAAGATGGGATTTTAAACCCTTACGATATTGATTCCGATAATGATGGTATTACGGACAATACAGAAGCACAACTAACAGTTAGTTACATTACGCCTTCTGGAAGTGATACGGATAACGATGGATTGGATAATGCATATGACCCTACAAATAGTGGAACCTATTTAGTGCCTGTGAATAGCGATGTAGATACAATTCCAGATTTTTTAGATACTGATTCAGATGATGATACCTACCCTGATTTAATAGAAGGACATGACATGAACGCTGATGGAATTCCAGACCCAACGAGTCCCGCAAATACTGGTGTTGGGGGTGTAGCTGACGCTGATGAAGATGGATTACTTGATGGTTGGGACAACAACACCGCGCTTGCTGATCCTACGAACGGTGGTCTTTCACCAACGAGTCACCCAGATGCCATGAATCCCGGAAACGATCGTGATTGGAGGGAGCTGCGGGATTCCGATGACGATGGCGTAGCGGATCATTTAGACAGGGATGATGATAATGACGGTACTCCAGACGTGGATGAATCCTTTGGCTATGATCCTGATGGAAACGAAGATGGTGATGAATATCCAAACTGGTTGGATGTTTCTGATGATGGAAACGGAGGTGATGGTTCCTCAACAGACTACACTGATGCTAATAATGATGGTATTGCAGATGTTTATGACTTTGACATGGACGGCATTCCAAATCATTTGGACAAGGATTCTGATAACGATGGTATTGTTGACATTCTAGAGGCAGGTGGCGTTGATTCAAATGAAGATGGTGAAGTAGATTATTTTGTCTCAGGAGACCCCAGTAGCATGATCGATGCAGATTTGGATGGCCTATGGGATGATATTGATGATTTGGATAATGGTTCTGGTGCTGGTGAAGTGACATCAGGAACGCCTCTACCATTGTTTGATACAGACGGAACTGGTAACGAGGATTTTCTTGATATCGATAGTGATGGAGACGGAATTATCGACAATATTGAAGCACAGGAAACAGTTAATAATCCTTTGCAGGCTACCGCTGTAGATACAGATGGAGACGGTATTTCTGATGCATTTGATCCTGATAATGGCGGAACATTTATTTTGCCAGTTGACACGGATGAAGATGGAACTGCGGATTATCGAGACACAGATTCTGACAACGATGGTGAGAACGACCTACTTGAAGGTTGGGATACCGATGGCGATGGAACCGCAAATACTATCCCTGCAAATAGTGACTCTGATGGTGATGGGTTGGATGATAACTTTGATGATGTTGCTGGAATCGATGCTACCACAAA
>JBBDRU010000111.1:0-7820 GCA_040905305.1 Salibacteraceae bacterium
GCCTCAGGAAGTTTTGATTCACTAAATGGATTCCACATACTTTATTACTTTCTTTGAATTTAGAGATAAGAAGAATAAGCTCATAACTCATTACATTCATAAGCCATGGCACGATTTATATCACAAGACCGGTCCAATATAGGTCTATCACCGTTCGAACCTAAGTTTAAAGGTGAAAAACGAACAGAACAGATACTTCTTAGACTCATAGACTTTGATGAGAAGCAAATGAAAGAAGAAACGCTGAAATCTGTAGATGAAGCTCTCCCTTATTTGGATACCAATACTGTGACGTGGTTAAACATTGATGGATTGCACGATGAGACTTTCATCACCGAGGTGGGTAGGTTTTTCAACCTGGATCGAATGGTGGTTTCCGATGTGTTGGATACGAACATAAGACCAAAGGTTCATGAGTATGAAAACTGCCTTTATATTGAATTAAAAATGATGCGTTATGATGAGCAGAACAATCAATTGATCGTTGAAAGTTTGAGTTTGGTAATAGCGGATCAAATATTAATCTCATTTCAAGAAAGCAGGGGAGATGTATTCGATCCGGTAAGAGATCGCATTAGAAACAATAAGAAAAAAATACGCAATTCAAGCTCAGACTATCTTGCGTTTGCATTGCTTGATATTGTTATCGACAATTATATATATGTCTTGAGTATATTGGGTGAGCGGATTGAGTCGATGGAAGAAAAACTACTTAAGCATCCAGACAACAGGAGTTTGCTTACCATCAATAAGTTTAAACGCGAAATCAACTTTATGCGAAAAAACATCTTACCGGCACGTGAGATGATCAATTCACTGGCGAAAGTTGACAGTGACTTTATCGATCAGGAAGTGGTGGGTGTGCACTTGAAGGAGTTGCAGTCGAACATTTCACAAGCTGTAGAAACCTCGGATAGCTATCGGGAGATCTTATCAGATCAATTGAATATTTATCATACCACCATTGCCAGTAAACTTAATGATATCATGAAGTTTCTTACCATCTTTTCTGTGATTTTTATTCCGCTCACCTTCATCGCTGGAATTTATGGAACGAACTTCGATTATTTGCCTGAGCTGCATTTTAAATACAGTTACTTCATTATGTGGGGTGCCATGATTGTGTTGACCGTTATTATGCTGTTTTATTTTAGGAGAAAGAAGTGGCTGTGATTTGTAATGTCCAGAAAACAAACTGATCGCACCATGCTTCATCCATCTGAAAAACACACCCAACCTAAAATTTAGAGAGCTTTCTTATACTTGTTACATTCAAATAAATTGAACATGAATTTAAAGATTAATTCCTGGGAAGAATACCAAACAAAATATAAGGAAAGCGTTGAAAACCCTGATGGATTTTGGGATAAGATCGCAAAAAGCTTCTATTGGAGCAAGTCCTATGATAAGGTTTGTGAATGGGAGTTTGAAACACCTGATGTCAAATGGTTTATCAATGGCAAGCTAAACATAACAGAGAATGCGCTTGATCGCCATTTGGAAAAGCGGGGTAACAAGACAGCGCTTATTTGGGAACCAAATGATCCAAACGAATCTTTTCTGAGCTGGACTTACCGTGAATTATTCGAGAGGGTGTGTGAATTTGCAAATGCATTAAAAGCACAAGGAATAGAGAAAGGCGATCGAGTGGTGATCTATATGCCCATGGTTCCTGAACTTACAGTAGCTGTCTTGGCCTGTGCAAGAATTGGAGCTGTTCATTCTGTGGTTTTTGCCGGGTTTAGCGCAAATGCGATGTCTGACCGAATAAATGATGCTAAGGCCAAAATGGTTATCACTGCTGACGGCCTGAACCGTGGAGCCAAGCAAGTAGTATTGAAAGAGGTTGTTGATGTGGCTATTCAAAAATGTCCATCGATTGAGAAAGTTATCGTTTACGATTGTCTTGGTATATCACCTAATATGGCTGATGGCAGGGATATTTGGTGGAGAGAGGCTGTTGAAGGTATGAGTAAAAACTGCCCTGCCGAGCAGATGGATTCAGAAGATATGCTATTTATCTTATATACCTCTGGCTCAACAGGTAAACCTAAAGGGGTGGTTCATACACATGGTGGATACATGGTTTATACAGCATATTCTTTTCAAAACGTTTTTCAATACAGTGAAGAGGATGTGTTTTGGTGCACAGCTGATATAGGTTGGATTACCGGACATAGTTATATTGTTTATGGGCCGCTAATATCAGGTGCTACCACTATGATGTTCGAGGGAGTGCCGACCTATCCTAATCCAGGTAGGTTTTGGCAAATTTGTGAAAAGCATGGTGTTGATCAGTTTTACACAGCACCAACAGCTATCCGAGCGCTGATGGCACATGGTGAAGATCATGTGCATGCTTATAATCTTGATTCCTTAAAAGTTTTGGGCACCGTAGGCGAACCAATAAATGAAGAAGCTTGGAGGTGGTATTATCAACATGTGGGTAAAAAGAAGTGTCCGATCGTTGACACTTGGTGGCAAACGGAAACAGGCGGCATAATGATCTCTGGATTGGGAGATCACAGCCCTTTAAAGCCTGCCTATGCAGGATATCCTCTTCCAGGAGTTCAACCTGTATTGCTCGATCAAGAAGGGAAAGAAATCACACAAAACCATGTGGAAGGATATCTATGCATAAAACACCCATGGCCTTCAATTTTACGCACAACTTACGGTGATCACGAACGTTGCAGAGTGACCTATTTTTCACATTATAAAGGATATTACTTTACAGGTGATGGAGCTAAACGCGATAAAGATGGTATGTATCGAATCATTGGAAGAGTTGATGATGTGATCAATGTGAGCGGCCATCGTTTCGGTACAGCAGAAATTGAAGAAGCTATCAATGCCAACAGAAAGGTCATAGAGTCTGCCGTGGTAGGGTATCCACATGCGGTAAAAGGTCAGGGAATTTATGCGTATGTAGTTTGCGATAACCTACCCGATGATGTGGAAACAGTGCGCGCTGAAATCACCAATACCGTTGTGGAGCAAATCGGAAAAATCGCCAAGCCTGAAAAGATCCAATTCGTTACCGGGTTGCCAAAAACTAGATCAGGAAAAATCATGAGAAGAATATTAAGGAAAGTGGCAGAAGGAGAGCCGGACAAACTTGGGGATACCAGCACTTTGCTCGATCCGGATGTAGTTGAAGAAATTGTTGGTGGAGCTTTATAACACATACCGTGGAAAGTAGAAAAAAAGGTATCCAGTTGGCACTATCAGGCGGTGGTGCACGCGGTTTAGCGCATATCGGTGTCATAGAGGCTTTGCAAAAAGATGGTTTTCAAATCAACGGCATTGCCGGAACTTCTATGGGCGCACTAATTGGTGCTGCGTTTGCCATGAACAAGATGAAAACGCTAAAGACTTGGTTTTTGGAAATGGATCGAAACGAGATGTTGAGCCTGATCGATTTCACATTTAGCACCCAGGGGCTGGTTAAAGGTGACCGTATTTTTGAAGTGATGAAAGACTTCATACCCGATTGCAATATTGAAGATCTCAGCATTCCATTTGCCGCAGTGGCCACCGATTTAGTGAACAAACGAGAAGTTGTTTTTAGAACAGGTAGTATATACTACGCTATTCGGGCTTCAGTGGCTATTCCAACTATTTTTACACCCATCAAAACCGATGACGGGCTGTTGGTTGATGGAGGTTTGCTTAATAACTTACCCCTTAAATATTTAAAGGCAGAAGGAAATGAGTTGACCGTGGCTTCAAGCGTAAATTCCAGTCCTCCAAAAAGGGTTAAAAATGGGTTAAGTGAAGAAGTCAGCGAACCGGTTATAGAAACAGAAAATGAAAGCATACTTCCAAATTCCGATAGCATTAAGCGGTTTTTTGACAAGATCAATGTTTTTGATCAAGAAGAATCGATGAACTATTTCAACCTTATCAACCAAACCATTGACTTGATGTTAAGCTACAATGTTGATATTAATATTGCCAGGCATAAACCAGACTTGCTTTTTGAAGTTTCGCGTGAAGTTAGCGGTATGTTTGATTTCTATCGGGCAGAAGAAATTATTGAGGCCGGCAGGCTTGCCGCTGAGAAAGTTTTGGCTGAAATGAATAATTGATTTGACCATGTAGAGCGTTCATGAGTCAAATCTGAATTGCGCATCAATCATACTTGGTTTAAGTTGATATAACCAATACAATAGAAGTCGCAAATTGCACTGTATTTAAGCATAAACTATAGCGTCAAAAACAGCGCTATCAAGGTTTGGAATCTTACTTTTGTTTGATATTATTAATATCTTTTTCAGGTTGAATTTTATGAGTACAAAACAAAGTGATGCCTTTTTTCAAAGGCGGAAAGAAGTAGTGACGAATGGTGTGAGTGTGTTCAATCCATCAACAGCCGTTAGCGCGAAAGGAGCTATTATTACCAATGCAGATGGTGAAGAGTTGATCGACTTTGGTGGCGGAATCGGTGTGCTTAACTCTGGTCACTGTCCTGAACCTGTTGTAAAAGCGATTCAAGAGCAAAGCGCCAAGCTGATCCATACGTGTTTTAACGTAGCAACCTATGATGTGTATATGGATTTGGCGGATGAATTGGTCAGTCTTTTTCCTCATGGGGAAAAAACAAAAGTGATGCTTACTTGCACGGGCGCTGAATCTGTTGAAAACGCAATAAAAATAGCGCGTCAGGCTACGAAAAGACAAGGAGTTATATGCTTTACAGATGCGTTTCATGGACGTACAATGATGGCGATGTCATTAACTGCAAAACCGGCCTATAAACTCAATTGCGGCCCATTTGCCCCTGAAGTATATCGTTTTCGTTATCCAAATCATTTCCGATACGGAAATGGTCAGAGTTATGATGATTTTGTGATGCGCGAAATTAATTTGCTTCGGGAGTCGCTCATGACAACTTGCGATCCTTATAACATAGCAGCCATAATTGTAGAGCCAGTGTTGGGCGAAGGCGGGTTTATTCCCATGCCGAAAGCCTACATGAAAGAATTGCGAACCATATGTGATGAATTTGGTATTATGCTCATTTTAGATGAGGTGCAAAGCGGATTTGGGCGTACAGGGAAATGGGCTGCTTATCAGCACTATGATGTTACTCCTGATCTATCTACCTGGGCTAAATCAATGGGTGGTGGAATGCCGATTGGCTGCGTAATAGGTAAGGCAGAAATTATGGACGCTGCTTCACCTGGAACCATTGGAGGAACATATCCGGGCAACCCTGTTTGTGCTGCTGCTGCCCTGGCAAATATTAGGTATATGAAGGATATAGGTATCAATGAGTTAGGGCAAAAAGTAGGGGGTATTTGCAGAGAACGGTTTGAGGCTTTGAGCCAAAAATGTCCGGAAATTGGTGAAGTGCGGGGTTTAGGTGCAATGATCGCCTTTCCATTGGTAAAAGAAAATGATCCGATGAAACCTGATGGACAGTTGTGTCATGACTTGATGCATGCTTGTGCAAAGCGCGGGCTTATTCTGCTCAGTGCGGGTACGCACAAAAATGTGATTCGAGTGTTGAGCCCATTAGTGATCACAGAAAAACAGCTCAATCGGGGACTAGATATTATAGAAGAAGAATTATTAAAATTAACCAACAGGGCTTAATAGGTAGCGTTGTTTTATATTTGAGAAGAATGAAGAATTTTGCGATAGCGGGAGTTCAAATGCGAGTAAATGGTGCTCATAGCAACCTACCGATGATGAAGTATAAGCTTGATATATTGATGAGTATTTATCCTTGGGTGCAAATGGTGGTTTACTCAGAATTATGTGTGAGAGGCCCTCTCACTGCGTTTGCATCGCCTGCCCATGAATTTGACAAAGAATTCGGTGATATGGCCAAAAAACATGGAATATGGCTTCTTCCGGGTTCCTCGTTTGAAAAAGTAGGAGATGAAATATACAATACTTCCACAGTTTACAACCCTGAAGGTGAAGTGGTAGGTCGCTACAGAAAGATGTTTCCTTTTTTTCCGTACGAGGAAGGTGTTACTCCAGGAAATGAATTTTTACTTTTCGATGTTCCTAATGTAGCTAAATTCGGTGTTTCCATTTGTTATGACATGTGGTTTCCTGAAACCACGAGAACTATGGTAGCTAATGGAGCAGAGGTGATTCTTCATCCAACACTAACCAACACCATTGATCGTGAAGTGGAACTGAGCATAGTGAGGGCAACGGCAGCGATAAACCAGTGTTTTGTGTTTGATATTAATGGTCTGGAAGCAGGAGGAAATGGTCAGTCTATTATTTGCGGGCCTGATGGGCGTGTCATTTATCAGGCACATACCAATGAAGAGTTGGTTCCTCTGGAAATCGATATTGAACGTGTTGAACAAAGCCGTAGAAAAGGAACATTACGACTCGGACAAACCTTAAAATGTTGGAGAGATAGAACATTGGATTTCGACATCTATGAAAAAGGTAAAAGGTTTCCTTATTTAGATTCTCTAGGCTCACTTGAAAAGCCAAAGCGCAACACCCCGTTGGAAGTGGCTTATGGCAAAGATATCCCTACTATTTATCCCATTAGTCCTGATCCTCATAAACTACACTAATGCCAGAAACCAAATCCATTCAGACAAAAACGAGTACCGGAAAAGGGAAATTATCCTACAGAGAGTACTACAACATTTCGGAATATAGAACCAAACTATGGTATGAACTCAAAGAGTTGTCTGACCAATGTGATGGAAATGGAACTACGGATGAAGAAATGTCCGTTCTGGTTAAGCGTTCTGAAAACTGTTTAAAAGAGCTGTCTCAGCTTGAATGTTATTGGGCTTTTCCGGGAATCAGCAGGTTGGATCGACTTAAGGAAGCATTGCAACGCAGAGAGTTTAAGGCATTCTCAAACGGTGTGGAGGAGTTGGTGAGACTGCTCGTGAGCCGCGCTTATTACCACGATATTCCCGAGTCGTTCAGTTTCAATGAAAGCGAAGATGAGTATGTAGCTGATCCCAAGAAGGGTTCGCATTATTTTGAGGTGCTGGTCGTTAACGATATTGAGCAAGATGATCAGGATGAACTGCGCAATCAGCTTCGGCAGCTGCGAAATATCAATGATGATTTTGTATATGATATTGTGGTGGTTCGCACTTTTCAGGATGCGTTGATGGCTTTAAATTTCAATCATAATATTCAAAGCTGTGTTATTCGTTATTCCTTTCCATTCAGAAGTGAAAACAGTCTGAAAAACCTGAGGCAATTTGTAACAACATGGCTCAGCGATTCAACCGAGGCGAAAAAATCTTCAACCATTGGTATTTATCTTGGTGATAAGATTAAAGAATTGCGCCCTGAGCTAGATCTGTTTTTAGTAACTGATTTAAGCATTGATAAACTTCCGGATGCAGCCCTGGAAAATTTTAAAAATATTTTTTACAGGCAAGAAGATCTCACAGACTTGCACCTCAATATTTTAAAAGGAATTTTTGAGCGTTTTGAGACTCCATTTTATAATGCACTTGTAGAATACAGCAAGCGTCCAACTGGAGTATTTCATGCAATGCCAATTTCTCGTGGAAACAGTATTTTTAAAAGCAACTGGATAAGGGAAATGGGAGATTTTTATGGAAAAAATATTTTCCTTGCAGAAACCAGTGCGACTACCGGGGGGTTAGATTCTTTACTACAGCCTGTTGGGCCTTTGAAAAAAGCCCAGGAATTGGCATCTCGCGCTTTTGGAAGCAAACGAACCTTTTTTGTGACCAACGGCACAAGCACAGCAAATAAAATTGTTGTGCAGGCTTTGCTGCATCCTGATGATATCGTTTTAATAGATCGTGATTGCCATAAATCACATCATTACGGCATGGTGCTTT
>JBBDRU010000112.1:0-1306 GCA_040905305.1 Salibacteraceae bacterium
AGGTTAAAAAACACTTTTTCCATTTTATCAGCATCGTAATTCATAACAATGTTAGTTCGTGCTGAGGAAAAATAAAGGCTGATATTTTCAGCCTGAGCAAGGGATTCAAACGAAAAAAGGTGGTTTTTTAAAAATGATATAATATTTTTCTTTTTCGTATGCAGCTCCATCTTTCCCGCTTCCAGTTTAGAGAGGTCCAATAGCTGATTGATCAGGGAAAGTAACTTTTTACCATTGCTGTTCACCGAATTCAGTTTCAATTTTTTGTTTCGGTCTGATTCAGAATCGAGCAGGGTTTCAATTTGTCCGATGATCAATGTTAATGGAGTTCGGAATTCGTGAGATATATTGGCAAAGAACCTGTTTTTTTCCCGAGCCAGAATTCTGAGTTGTTCAGCCTGTTCTTCTGTTTTAATTTTTTCTGATCTGAGATCATCGGTTCTTTCCGCAACCATGCGTTCAAGAACATTTTCCTTTCTGATGAGATGCCTTACCCGTAATCGGTAACCTCCGGCAATCACCAAACCGAAAAGAAGAAAAATTGTAACAGAGAACCACGTAGTTTCATAATAATATGGTGAAATAATTACAGCGTGAGTGGTTTCAATAGAGGTGGATTCCTCATTCCCCAGACCGGCCGTTACGGAAAATTGATATGTACCGGCCGGAACGTTTGTGTAGATGGCTTCCCGACGGCTGCCGGCATCATTCCAATCATCATCAAAGTCTTTTAGTTTGTAACGGTAACGAATCCGGTCGGGAGTAGTAAAAAAAGGCGCGGTAAACTGGATAGAAAAACTTCGCTGATTTTTAGTCAGATTTGTTTCCGTATCACCGGTATAGATTGATTCACCATCAACAATGAAATCATCAAGAATAACAGGTTGAATAGTTGTTTGTGTATCGATTTGACCTGGATCAATAACCACAATTCCATTTTGTGTAGCAAAAAATAACCGTCCATCTTTCGATTTAAAACCGGAGTTTTGAAATCCGCCGTTGGCTTCGCGGTTCAGCATTCCGTCTTGTTCATTATAGTACTGTGAATGCACACGGTTTCTATTTCCATTGGCAAACTGTTGAAGATGATCAAACTGTACCCAGAATATGCCCTGATTTGAACTGAACCACATTCTTCCATAATCATCGAGCAACATCTTATGCAATCCATCTTCGAAGAGTCCGTCATTTTTTTGAATTACAGCTACGGTGCCGGTCATCGGGTCAAGCCGGTTTAAGCCCATGTCTTCCGTGGCAATCCAGATAAATCCCTCTTCGTCTTCAAAAAGTGCGCGAATGTTGTTGC
>JBBDRU010000113.1:0-7773 GCA_040905305.1 Salibacteraceae bacterium
ACCCTCGAATCACCGGAGCCAGTTCAATTACCAATCATGCCGTGTTTGCGCTTGCAGATGTGCCTTTGTTCCTTTTTCATATTATGGAATGGATGGATAGGGATTATGAGTTGAGCATTAATGCTATAAACCAACGTTGGCACTTGCCGGAGAATATCGATTCATGGGGGCAAATGGTCATCAAGCACACTGATGATAGCATTAGGCAAATCAAGGTTGCTCCTCGTTCAGGAATTTACAGTATGGATCAGCATGGAAAGGTTCATTTTGACCGAATGGACACTCATAGAAGAGCGGTGGAAAAGGAGAATGAAGCATTTTTTCTTCGCATCATGAAAGCTGGTGATTATCTTTATGAAGGAGCTGATTTGGGTATTCTTGTAATGAGGGGAAGAATGATGACCGATGACTTTCAACTAAACGATCGATCACGCAAGTGGATCGATGCGATAAGAAATGAATTTAAAAGCACTGAACCCACAGATCTGCCTCAGGTCGAGAAAAAGGTTGCAGAAATCGGTGGTTTCAAAATGATGTAATGAAATTTTCACGGTGTTTTATCGTTTGGAGATTTCCATGAAGAGCTTCATTAGTTTATTTTACATTTTATGTTATTCAAATAATTCCTTTTCCCAGGAGATTCAGTCTGCATCTAATTGGAAAATTGAAACGGAGTTTCCAGGAGGAGCAGTAGATGACGGATCGGTATTTATTATAGACGATTTTATTTATGCTGGCTCTGGGATCGATCAAACTTTTACAGTGCAGAAAGACTGGTGGAGTTATAGTCTCATGACAAAAGAATGGACAGCAATTCATGATCTACCCGGTGAGGCACGGCAGTATGCAGCCTCCTGCTCTAATGACCATTACGGTTTTGTTTTTGGTGGTGTGTCTCAAAATGGAGCTTATTTGAATTCTTGTTTTCGATTTGACTCAGAAATCAACGAATGGCAACTTATTGGGAATGCACCCTGGAGCCCTCGAGCTGCGATGGCTATATTTCAAACAGCCGAAGCTGCTTACATTGTCGGTGGAAGGAGCGATAGTTTAAAATTTGATGAAGTTTGGAAGTTTTCGTTTGAAAGCGATGAGTGGACTCAACGTTCATCATTTCCCGGTGGAGGTCATGATGAAATGATTGCTTTTGCCTTTCAGGGAAAGGGATACGTAGGTCATGGGAGAAGGAATGGGGGGGTAAATGAAGCCTTTTGGAAATACGATATACCAAATGATCTTTGGGAGCAAATTGAGCAATTCCCCGGAGAGGCGAGAAGTTATTCTGCAGCGGTGAGTACCAAACGAGGCGGGATAGTAGTAGGTGGCGTTGATGAGAACAGTACAATTTTGTCAGAAGTAAATGCATTTTCAACGCAAGATGAGCAATGGACTGAGCTTGGTTCATTGCCTGATTCAGTGCCTCTTCGAGGCCACGGTTTACTATTTCGAAAGAATAAGCTCTATACATTCGGTGGGCTCACAAATAATTTCCGAAGAGTGTCCGAGCTTTTTTCGCTAGAGTTATTTGAGTTTCCCGAGACAATAGAGAATTATGACGTTTCTTTATTCCCCAACCCGTGTTCAGATAAATGTTTTATCGATTTACCTCAATCATTTGAGGAGGATCTGCGTTTAGAAGCTGTTAAACTCAATGGAGGCCAATATCGACAAATCAACATTTCGAATGGTGTTACACATTACGTTTTAGATACCAGCGCCTGGACAGAAGGATTTTATATACTTCACTTCAGTAATCAATATCAGAGATTCATCAGAAAGTTAATAGTTATAAAGTCATAAAAAAAGCCTCAAAAAATGAGGCTTAACAAAACTTTTAACTCAATCTAAAAGCCGAGTTTGGGAGAAGGCATGTTTTCAAGCAATACACCCACACAGAACAAATCATCAGGATCGGGTTCTGGCTGTCGGCCTCTTTTATTGCCGTTACCTTCTTCTGGAGGTGGGCCAGGAGCTGTAATTCGAATGATGATCTTCTTTGTTCCGTCAGCACTGAACTCGAAAAACTGGGGTAAGCCTCCGGGTTCTTCTCCTTCGGCTGGTTCAGGTAGATCCAGGGCTGCGTCTTGGTTATCAAAAAGCACTTCTTCACTGCGGCCATCAAGCACCTGAAACTTCAGAGGTTCTTCAACTTTTTTGTCCTGACATAGGCTGATTCGATAATCTTGACCAGAGTGAGCAACAAACACCAAGTCAGAGGTATGACCCAAAACGAACATTCCACTTTTGGATTGTGAATTATAGTTCATGTAGGCATTATCAGAGCCGTAGCATTTTCGCTTGTGAAAGTTGTTGCAATCTTGAGCTTCAAGAGAAAAGCTTCCTGAAAAGATTAGCAAAGTCGTTAGTACAAATATTTTTCTCATTCCCATCTTCTTAGCTTTGACTTGCATTTGCAAATGAATTTCTATAGTTGGTAGCAGCTTCCTTGAGGGCATCAAACTCATCTTTTGACATCACCACTTTATTTCCGCTTAAAATAACTCTATCACCTTCTGCCTTTCGTGTGACTTCCTTGCTTACTTCTTCTAAGTTTAAGAAGATATCGCTGATCGGATTCAATTCTGATAGCACCTCCTGAACACGTTGCTCATCTTCAAACATTTTGAGGTAGTCAATAACGTTTTCCATTACAACTTTTTCATCGGCCAACTTGGTGATGACTTCGCTGTCTTCCTGATACTCACCGATGAGAGAGGTAAGAATGTAAATGCTTTCAACAAACCCTCCGGCAGCAATAATGGCAAGTGTTGAGCCCTTTTCATTTTGCTCCAACATGCCAATTATGTTTTGATATGAACTGGTTGAAATTACTTCAAGGGAATCTGGGTTGTCCATATTACTCTTCACCCGGTTAACCATAAGTTCATCAAAAACATAGGAAATGCCCAAGTCAGAACCGATTTTTCTGAGGTTTTCAAAATTCTCCATGGATTCTTGAAAACGCTCGTATGAAGCGGTGTAAGCAATGTCTGCTGTAACACGTCCGAAGTTCAACGCCTGATCCGTGCTTGAACTGTAGTTTTTTGTTTCCGTTGAGATAAGCCCTTCCTTATAAGGTAGCTTACTCTCTTTGATGATGGAAAACAACTCGTTTGGGCTAGGCACGGTATAGGAAGTACTTCCTTGATCGCCAAAACCTACAGGGTCTGCTGATTGAACTACAGGTTGCTCTTCGGCCGGTGGCTTGGCCTCTTTATTCTCCGTTTCTCCTCCACATGATGCCAGGAACATCAGCATTGAGCCGGCAAAGAATAGGCTAAGGTTTGTTTTTTTCATGTCAAAAGCGTTATTACACTTGTTCTGTAAAGCGTCAAAAATAATAAATATTCCATACGATCAAATTTCTCAAATCCCCATTATTAGGGCTATTCGAGATAAAGAACGTTTGCAGCAGCCAATATATGGCAAATAAACTATCCCTCGGCAATAGCTTTGGTTTTAAATTCACTTGTTAAGTGAAATGTTAATTCTGGATAATTTTCTTGTGCCATTTGAAGCATCCATGCACTAGGTGCTAAAAAAACTGGATTTTCGTCCTTATCAAAAGCCACCTCGGATGCTTTTAAGCGAACAAACTCAAGCAACTTCTCTTCATCTGTGGTCGTGATCCAACAAGCTTTGTGGAAGTTTTTTGGTACCAAATCGCAACTCGCTCCGTATTCCTTATTCAAACGATATTTGATCACTTCAAATTGCAGTTCACCAACCGTGCCGATGATCTTTTTACTTCCGGGCTGTTGAATGAAGAGCTGAGCCACTCCTTCATCAGTTAATTGACGTACACCTTTATCGAGTTGTTTTGATTTCAATGGATCTTTATTGATCACTTCTCTGAAAATTTCTGGAGAAAAGCTTGGAATACCTCTAAATGTAAAGTCTTCACCTTCGGTCAATGTATCGCCAATTTTAAAATTGCCCGTGTCATATAGTCCTATAACATCTCCTGGATAGGCATAATCAACAATGCTTTTGTCTCGAGCCAGAAAACTGTATGGATTGTTAAATCGAAACTGCTTTCCAAGCCTTGTGTGGTGGAAAAACTTATTGCGCTCAAAAGTACCTGAGCAAACACGCAAAAAGGCAATTCGATCACGGTGGTTTGGATCAAGGTTGGCGTGAATCTTAAAAATAAATCCACTAAACTTTTCTCTCGTGGGCTCTATATCACCTTTATTACTTGGCCTGGGTAATGGAGTAGGAGCTAGCTCAATGAATGTATCCAAGAGTTCTTTTACACCAAAATTGTTGATGGCACTACCAAAAAACACAGGAGCCACGCGTCCATTAAGGTATTCATTTTTGTCCAATGGTTCGTAAACTCCATTGATCAATTCAACATCATCACGCAGTTGATCTGCGTCATTTCCAATCAATTCATCAAGTCTTGGATCGTTTAAATCTTTGAACGATAGCATTTCCGTAGCTAACTTGGTTTTATTTGCCTCAAAAAGATTCAAGTTTTGCGTGTGAAGGTTATAAACTCCTTTAAAGGATCGACCGCGATTGATAGGCCAACTCAACGGTTGCGCTTTAATTTTGAGGGTTGATTCAATTTCTTCCAACAGATCAAACGGATCTTGCCCTTCCAGATCCATTTTATTGACAAAAACAATGATCGGTGTGTCACGCATCCTACAAACTTCCGTAAGACGCTTGGTTTGTTCCTCAACACCATTTACGCTGTCGATAACCAATATTACGCTATCCACAGCGGTAAGAGTTCTGTAGGTGTCTTCCGCAAAGTCTTTGTGACCAGGTGTATCGAGTAAATTTATCAGCAAGTCATTGTATTCGAAAGACATAACCGAAGTCGCTACCGAAATACCTCGTTGGCGCTCGATTTCCATAAAGTCGGAGGCAGCGGTTTTCTTGATCTTATTGGATTTAACCGCACCGGCAGTCTGTATGGCGCCTCCGAAGAGTAAGAACTTTTCGGTTAGAGTCGTTTTACCTGCATCCGGGTGAGAAATGATAGCAAAGGTTTTGCGTTTAACAATTTCATCGGTTAATGACATGTTTGATGCTAAGATTTAAAGTCCAAATTGCGAAAGGTGATGCTTCATATGCTTGGTTTGAAAAGTCAGCCAACCATTGTAATCTAACGAACCAAACACTGGGTGAACCTCATCAGCCACGGGGTTTTTATCATGATAGTCGAAAAACGTTTTCATTTCATCCTCCAACTGATCAATGGCAGCGTTAAGGTCGGGTTTTCTGAGGGGTGGTAAAGTTCCGTCTTTGAACGTTGGGTTTTGAATATTACGCTGATAGGGCTTTTCGCTAAATAGAAAATCCCTACGCATTTCCAATTCCTTTCCGCTAAACATCAATCCAACGCGTGCCCTTCCGTTTGAAATCCTCCATGAACCCACGAGATGCTCTACCATGTGCTGTGGCGTCATACTTCCCCACTCGGGCTTTTGATCGCTATCAAGGGAGCGCAACCGATCGATGGACGACAGAAAAAAGGACTTGTTCCCAGCTTTCATCACTAGAACCGCTCTAAATCACTAAAGAAGAAACCTGCTTCTATAATTGCGTTTTGATCACTGTCACTTCCATGCACTGCGTTCTTTGCTTTTGATTCTGCAAAAGCTTTTCGGATGGTGCCTTCTGCCGCTTCAGCTGGATCTGTGGCGCCAATCAACGTTCTAAAGTCGGCCACTGCGTTGTCTTTCTCAAGCAGAGCAGCCACAATTGGGCCGGATGACATGTATTCAACCAACTCACCATAAAAAGGTCTTTCTTTATGAACTTCATAAAATTTCCCTGCTCGCTCAGCACTCAGTTGAAGTTTTTTCATCGCTACGATTCTGAAACCTGCAGCTTCAATTTGAGCTAAAATTGCACCTGAATTGTGGTTTTCCACTGCTTCAGGCTTCACCATTGTAAAGGTTCTTCTTCCTGCCATAATTATTTTTCTTTCGGGGCGCGAAAGTATAAATACCACTTGGGTTAATTGGCAACTATGCATTACTAATTTTGCCGCCCCATGAGGAAAACGTTTACAATCGGTTTGATTCTTATTTGTCAGCATCTAATTGCTCAACCATTTCAATCTGAAACATGGATCAATAAAGGGGTTAAAATAAGTTTGATGTACTATCACCCTCAAGATTCGGCAGGCAAAGTAATCTTCGCTTTTTATAGTTCAGAGGCTCATCCATTGAATTCTGAAGCGTGGATGAATGAAATCCTCTGGTTGGGCGATACGGTTGGAGCAACATTGATCATTTTAGAAAACAATCCAAAGAGCCAGTTGACTCCGGAGTCGGTTGACTTGATCCTGAGTAAAATTGGCACTGAGCTGACATGGAAAAACACCTCATTTATGGCTGTTGAGAATGGGGTTGAGTCCGTTTGCGGATTGATTAAATCTGGTTTACCGGGTGTGTTGATCTCGCCAAGAAAAACCTGTAGTGTTATTGGGGTAAATCAAACCTCTGTTTATGGAGTGATCAGTGCCAACGAGCAAGATAGCGCGTTGACGATTATCGATTCTTTGGAAGTTGCCGGACAGTGGGTGAAGTCGAGTTTGTTACAGTCTGAACATCCTTATTTTATCAATGATCGAAAGGCTGCATTCACCGCCATGTTTGGCTGGGTTGATTCTGTAAACCAAATGCTCAACGACAGCAATTTGATGACAGGGTTAAAAACCCAAATCACCAGCCAAATTCCTGAAGTTGTGCGGGAAGGGAAGGCTATAAATGTGGATTTGTTTTTTGCGGAAAATGGACCGTTTAAAATGAGCTTAAACAACCTCAGTGGAGAATCGGTTAGCAAAGTTGAAACTCAGACAGGTAAAGGAAATAGATCATTTTTACTTCCAACAAAAGGCCTGGATTGGGGCGTTTATAGACTTGAGATAGATGCTCCTGAATTATTTCATAAATACACCATAATTATACGAGGATGATAAGAACTGTAACCCTTAAAAGCGGGCGAGAAGCTTCCATAAAGCGCATGCATCCTTGGATATTTTCAGGTGCTATTCAAAAGGCAGATGAAGGAATTATAGAGGGTGATTTAGTTCACGTACTTGATGCAAAAGGAGCATTTGTCGCTCAGGGGCATTTTTCATCCGGCTCGCTCGCTGTAAAAGTCTTGTCTTTAAGTGAAGAAACGATTGATGATCATTGGTTTGCTCAGCGATTGAATGAAGCCAAATCATTGCGTGAGGTTTTAGGGTTTCCTGATAAACACACAAACGCTTATCGTTTGGTGCATGGTGAAGGTGATGGTTTACCGGGCTTGATCATTGATATTTATGCCGACACTGCTGTTATTCAACCGCATTCAAAGGGCATGGAGAGGTTGCTGCAAACATTGAGCATAACCCTTATTGAAATGGGGTTTAAAAACACCATCCATAAACCAACAGGAAAGGGAACCACAAGTGTTTTGGTAGGTGCCGTTTCTGAACGAATTCAAATCCGGGAAAACGATATGATCTTTAATGTTGATGTCGTCAACGGGCAGAAAACAGGGTTCTTTTTAGATCAACGGGAAAGCCGAGCATTAATAGGCAAATACGCTCGTGATAAGAATGTTTTGTATGTTTTTAGTTACACCGGTGGTTTCAGCATTGCCGCAGCATTGGCAGGAGCGAAAAAAGTGATCAGCTTTGACGCGTCTTCAAAAGCGCTTGATATCGCCATGGAGAATGCTGCATTAAACAATTGCAGTGAAGTTCACAGTGTGATAAAAGGAGATGCGGTCAAATACCTGGAGTCCTTAAGCGAAACCTTC
>JBBDRU010000114.1:0-7747 GCA_040905305.1 Salibacteraceae bacterium
GGATACTAAATCTTATTTTTAATCAACAGGTAGTTAATCTTTTTGACATTGTTCCGTAGGCCGCGCACCGCAAACAGTGCAACTTCCTTCATCGTTTTTAAGCAATGGGTTGTTGCTTGCACACGTTCCAGCAAACTCACCGTTTTTTTTGCCCCATATTTTGATAGCAATTCCTGCAAATGCTAACCCAATTAAACCCGTTGCTAAAAGAATTAATTTCATGGTGTAAAAGTAAAGATCAATCTGGTTTATGCCCTCGTTGAAAGCCTCATTCTTTGTTAAAACTTGTGGTATCAGGTTTTGGGTCTATTCTCGGATGATTTGTCCTCCGCCAGATTGGTGCCATTTTATGATTTCTGCCTCACCCGATGCGTGCACATTTCCCTGATGATAAATCTGGTAATACAGGGTTTCAAATGCGTTTACATAGGTATCTCCAAGGCTGTTGTTATGCACTGAAACGGTTTTTGCTTTTAGATCTTGTGCTTTGATGGGAGCATAACCGGAATTGTAGATGTAGGCATAATTGCACGTTCCTTCCACGTAAACATCTGTTGCGCCTGTATGAACGACAATATTCAAATCTTGGCAGGCAACATTGAGGGTTATACTTCCTGAAACATCCATCACCTCAACCAATAGGGAGTCGCGTGTAAATGGGGTCATGAAACCTATGCGACCTGAGTTTTCAGAGTAGATGTGAGCCATTTCTGTAAAGTGGATTTCTACATGAGGTAATGGATCAATTTTACGAATCCAGTTGCAGGTGTTTATTTCTGATATTGCTATTTGCTGACCGCTTTGCTTCACCTGGATTCCATCAATCACGTTGTCGCCTGCGGTTATTACTGCATAATCAGAACTGTCTTCCACAAAGCTTATGCTCATACGGTCGCTTAAGTGAATGTAGCTAAACGCGTCTAAGATGATGGTTTTTTCCGTTAAATCACCACGCATGTCCATGCAGCCAGCCTTGTCCTTTTTGCAAGCAAAAAGAAAAACAACTGAGCTGTATATAAGTGTTTTATATACGGTATGTAAGTCCCAGTTCAAAATAATCGGCTTTGAAAAAGTGTGTTTTTAAGGATAAGCTCATTCCCAAATGATCTGTTATAAAGTAGCGTATTCCCACCCGGTGATACAAAAAACCATCGCGTTTATAGCTGTCCAAAACATAGGCTCCCATTTGAATTAATAACATGGCATCAGCAACATGCAGTCCATATCCAAAATGCACTCCTGATTGAATGTTTTGCTGTGGATCAATTGCTTCACCTAAAGCATTCCTATATTGGTAAAGGGCTTCATTATAAAAGAAGTCTAAACCCAGAGCAAGGGAGCTTTTTCTGCTGATGCCAAATATTCGGTCAGAGGTCAGCGAAAACGTTGGAAATTTTGCATTATAAGGCTTTATGCTTTGCTTTACTCCACCATTTAAGCTGAATAGCCAGTTGCTCTCTATGCGAGTTTTGGTTCGTGCGATTGCCGTGCTATCAGATTCAACCCTTGAAGGCCGATAACTCAAACCGAGGGAAATAGTCGGGTAATTCAACCCTAAATTAGGCAAGGAAAAGGCCGCGTTTGAAAAGTGATTAAAGGCAGTGCCTATTGCTAGATCAAGTCGGTCGGTGGCGTGGTAGGTGAGACGTTGCCCGAGCATGATGAATACATTTCCGTGGCTGCCGATTGCTATGTTCTTATAGTTATCCTCAAGATCAAATGGTTTGGAAATAAAACCCGGCCCGGCACCAACTTCAAGATGCCAGATGAATCTGTTTTGAATAATCACCGGGGTGGATAAATAGGCAGCGACCCCCAAGCCATATCCGAGTAAATCCTTGTTGGCGAGGTTAAAACCTCTGAAGGTAGCACCTATTTGGGGCTGTCTGTAAAGACGTTTCCATTCTTTATCCGTATTGGTCTGAATAAACACCCTTAACTCTGCAAAATGAGACGGCCCCATAGGTAAATGAGCCATATTTTGACGGTGCGGCAGTAAGAACCCCCTCGCAGCGTGTGATTCAATTCCAATATTCGACAACTGGGCTTGAGCTAATGTGCTCGAAATAACAAGCAGTAAAGATGATATGTATCCGCGGGTATTCACGTTCGCAAAATTGCAAAGGATGTGCTTCTTTTGAAGACGCAAAATAAACATCCAAGACTAAATAATTATGAGACCAGAATTGGCAGCATTTGAGCGACTCGTAACCATCATCAGTGAATTGAGAACAGGATGTCCATGGGACAGGAAACAAACCATTGAATCACTGCGCTATTTGACCATTGAGGAAACTTATGAATTGAGTGATGCCATTATTGATAACGATTTACAAGAGGTCAAGAGTGAATTGGGCGATTTGATCATGCATGTGGTATTCTACGCCCAAATAGGAAGTGAGAAAAATGCGTTTACCATTACGGATGTGCTTAATAGCGTAAGCGATAAGTTGGTGAGAAGGCATCCGCACATTTATGGAGATGTCAAGGTTGAAAACGAGGAAGACGTCAAAAGAAATTGGGAGCAAATCAAATTAAAGGAGGGGAAAAAGTCAGTACTCTCAGGGGTGCCGAAAAGTTTGCCGGCTATGGTTAAAGCTAATCGCATTCAGGAAAAGGCCAGAGGTGTTGGCTTTGATTGGGATAATCAATCGCAAGTATGGGAAAAGGTTAAAGAAGAAATGAACGAATTACAAACAGAGGTAGAACAAAACAGCTCGAAAGAACGAATTGAAGAAGAGTTTGGTGATGTTTTATTCAGTATGATAAATTACGCACGCTTTATAGGAGTGAACCCGGAAGATGCTCTTGAGAGAACGAATAAGAAATTTATACACCGGTTTCAGTTTCTTGAAGAAAAAGCCAATAGTTCTGATAAAAAGCTTTCAGATATGAGTTTGGAAGAAATGGACAACATCTGGAATGAAGCAAAAAAGGCGTAGCAAGCAAATTGCGGTTATAATGCCACACCAAGTATCACACCAATAGCTATGACCAATACGCGCTTTGTAGATAAACGATGATGGTCGCTACTTTCAAAAAGGATGGTGGTGGAAACATGAAGCAAAATACCAACGGTGAGGCCAAGACTCAAAAACATCAACTCTGAGGAGTCACTTCCGAAGTAGTGTTGTATGAATGAACCGATTACCGTGCAAAGAATAAAACCGATAAGCCACAAGAGGGCTGCGTTTTTTCGTACTCCACTTTTAACCAACAAAGAAGATAGGGTTATCGCAACAGGGATTTTGTGCAACATGATTCCAACGGTGAGTTCATTATCATACCTGATGATATTTGAAAACAAGCTTGATGCAAGCGGCATTCCTTCGATTAAGGCGTGGAGGCAAAGTGCAGTATAAGATATGATGAGTGCGGTTTTGCTGGTTGAAGAATGAGCATGTCCATGTTCTATACCTTTTGAGTAGTTTTCTAGGAAGATCTGCACCAAAAAACCAATTAGAAGCACATAACCGGCTTTATGTCCGAGCTCTTCAAAAAGCTCCGGTAAAATATGAGTGAATAGAATCGTGATGAGGTAGGCACCACCAGCCGAAAGAAAAAGGTATATCCACGAGCGCTTAGTGGGTGCTTTATAAATGAACCAAGCACCCGCTAAAAAAGACAGTATTAACCCTAGTATATAAACGATCATGCTTTCCTTATAGCAACTATGATAACACGTTTACTTTCGCTTGTGCAAGGATCAAGTTGATAATTGCCAAAAGTAGTCTTAATCTCAAACCCTGCCCGGGTCAATAGACGTTCTAAGTCTTGTTTTGAAAACGCTCGAACGCGCTCTTCAAACTGAAATTTTTTCTCTTTGTCTGTTACCTCAATCAATTTTACAATAGAGTTTTCTTCGAGGTAACGCTTTATGCTGAATGTTATTCCTTCAATTTGTTTCGTTTCTGTTTTCTTGAGGTTCAGCAAGACTTCAGAGGTGTTTAAATAATCAATTACAAAAACACCATCTTCCATTAAACTATCGTGAATATTGCATAGTGCTTGCAAGTGCTCTTCCTCGTTGTCAAAATACCCGAAACTGGTAAACAGATTCACAGCATAATGACAATTAGATACTGGGAAAGGCTTGCGAATGTCATGCTGAAAAAATTCAATTTTCGGATCTGTTTTAAATTCTTCCTGAGCTTCATTGATGCTGTTTTGAGAAAGGTCAATTCCGATCACCTCAAATCCACGTGTGCATAAGTATTTGGAGTGCCTCCCTTTACCGCAGGCCACATCAATAAACTTTGCACCTGCTTTTGGAGATAAAAAAAGAAGAAGCGCATCAATGAATTGACGCGCTTCAACTTCGTTTCTATTTCTGTATAGCAAATGGTAATAATGGGTGTCGAACCACGTTTCAAACCATTCTTTAGACATATTCTACAAGCCTTTTTTTCCTTTGTTTAGTTTGGCTTTTTTCAATTCTGCCGGATCAATTTCCGAACCTGAATCGGAAGAGGTGGAAGGTATTGGGTCTTTACTGGAAACCAACTTCATTTCATCAACCAGGTGCTTTGCACCCGCATATTTATCAACAATAAAGAGCACATAACGAATATCCACCGCAATGGTACGCTGAAGATCGGGTTCAAATGCAATGTCACCACTCATCGCTTCCCAATTACCATCAAACGCACAACCGATGAGTTCGCCCTTGCCATTTATTACAGGACTTCCCGAGTTCCCTCCGGTAATGTCTGTGTTGGATAAGAAACAAACCCTCATTTCACCATCGATACCATATCTGCCGAAATCCTTGTTGTTGTATAGTTCTTTGAGTTTTGAAGGTACTGTAAACTCATCACTGGTGGGGTCTTCTTTTTCCATTATACCTTCCATCGTAGTGTAATAGTTATAGTAGATTGCATCTGCCGGATAATAATCAAGTACATTACCATAAGTTACCCGCATGGTTGAATTGGCATTTGGATAATAGTTGATATCTGGATTCATTTTTCGCAAACCGTTTACAAAAAGTCTGTTGGCATTGTCAATTTTAGCCAGTGCAGGTCCCATACTTGGTAAAATTTCAGACCTGAAGTGGTTCAAAAATCCATTCATGAATTCAAAAACCATATCCTTATCCAATGCCTTTGCTTTAGGGTCATCTAGAAACTCCGTGTATTCCGATTCAGAGGCGAAAAGACTTTTAGAAAACATTTTATCAGCCAGTTTACTGAAGTCACCTTTGTATTTTGAAACATACTTTTTGAAAAACTCAGGTTGCAGGTCTTCTGGTATGTCCTCGCTAAAAAACTCCAACAAGGCAGCCGTAACCTTTTGATCAGTTGGCATATTGTAATCTTTGTAAAATTTACTTGCCTGGGTCTTGAGGCTTTCAACTGTTGCATCAATTTTTTCCTGGTCTGGTTCATCAGCAGATAGCAGAGAATATAATTGTGAAGTTCTCCATGCCATAACAATGGCTTCGCTGCCAAAGATGCATTCATTTAAATAGGTTCGATACAATGCTGTTTCATCTGTAGATTCATAGGCCTCTTTCCAGTCGGTTAAAATAGAGCCATATATTCCTTTGCGGTCAGCATCTTTGTTTACCCAGTTCATAAAGTCTGATTCCAACCGCTGTTTCTCGTCTTTAACCTTTAATCGCTTTAGACCGCGTTGCTGACCGATGAAATACTTGTAGTAGTTGCTCACACCCGCATATTTAGAAGCATATTTGATCCGTGTTTCATCGCTGGCATCCATGTCTTCCTTCATGATCGCCAAACGTGTTTCTCTTACTTTAACGGTATTGGGTTGGCGAACGGTTAGTTCTTGCTCAACACCATAAGAGCTCAAATAACGATCGGTGCTTCCTGGATAACCCATGATCATTGCAAAGTCGTCTTTTTCAACACCATCCAACGACACAGGCAGAAAATGTTTTGGTTGATATGGAACGTTTTCAGAAGCATAATCAGCAGGTTTACCATCAGGGCTCATGTAAACGCGTAACATGGAGAAGTCACCTGTGTGCCGCGGCCACATCCAGTTATCCGTGTCGCCACCAAACTTTCCGATGGAAGAAGGTGGAGCTCCCACCAATCTCACATCACGGTATGTTTCATATACGAAAGCATAATACTCATTTCCTTCAAAAAAACTTCTGATTTGAATGTTATAGTGCGCTTCAACATCTTCTTTTATTTTTTCTTCAGCGGCTTGAATTGCTGATCTCACAGCAGCATTTCGTTCCTCTCCGCTTAATGTAATGCTAATGTCACCCAAAACCTCATCGGTTACATCCCTCATTTCAATGAGAAAACCGGCCGTCATATCTTTTGCAGGAAGTTCATCATTCATTGCCATGGCCCAAAAGCCATCGGTGAGGTAATCGTGGTCTGTGGTACTGTTATCCTGGATCACACCAAAAGCACAATGGTGATTGGTTAAAGCCAGTCCTTGAGAACTGATCATTTCGGCTGTGCACGAACCGCCATTAAGAACCACAATGGCATCTTTAAGACTTGCATTATTAACACTGTAAATCTCCTCAGCACTCAACTGAAGTCCGTGTTTTTGCATGTCTGCGTAATTCAATCTTTTGATCAACATAGGAAGCCACATGCCCTCATCGGCCTTAACATTGCCCGAAAAAAGGAAGATAGATGCGATTAAACCTGATAATATTCTGTTCATTCTAAATTAATTTTAAGGCGGCAAAAATAGAAAAGCTAAGTTGGCTTTTTGTAATTGATTTCCTTAACTAACAACCCAATGCTGAAAGCTTTAAAAAAATCGTTGTATTATCGCTTTTTATTAAGGCCTATATTTGTCTTAACCTTAGTCCTACATTAAGTGGAAAATAAGATCATCAAGGATTTTACAAAAGATATGTCAGAAGCGGAGTTGCTTGTTAACTTTCATGGTGAAGTAAGCGAATCTCGCATAAGTGAAATTCTGAGCGATGTGGAAAAAAAGTTAGAAGAAACTGAAGAGGACTTTAAAAAGCAGCGCAAAGTTTATAACATTTTGGTGGAATCGCTGCAAAACCTATATCATCACACCGATGCGTTTGATGGAAGTGAGCTAAAGGAAGGTGCAAAGAACCGATCAGCGAGTTTTGTATTGGGCAGAAAAGAAGATCAATACCACATTTTAACCGCTAATTACATCGAGACTGATAATATTGCACCATTGAGAGCACGATTAGATAAAATAAACGCATTGGACAAAGAAGGTCTTAGAGACTATTACAAAGAAGTGCTGGACAATGGTCAATACAGTGTTCATGGAGGTGGAGGGCTTGGTATGATTGATATTGCCCGTAAATCCAAGAACAAATTAGATTATAACTTTGCCGAAGTAAATGACGACTTTGGTCTATATATTTTGAAAATTAAAGTATAAAACAAACCTTTAACCCCTTAACTAAATAACAAACAAGATGGATCCAATCAAAATTGAAGGAACACCTAAAACACCAACAGTAAATTTCGATGCCGAATCAGGTGTGCTTGAGATCAAGGGCCGTTCTATCCCAGAGAATGCCGTTGAATTTTACAAGCCTCTTGTAGATTGGATCGGAAATTATGGTGCAAGCTCTAAAACTGAAACCAAAGTTAATGTGCAACTAGAGTATTTTAACACGAGTTCATCCAAGTGCATCCTCGATGTATTTAAGAAGCTGGAGTCGATTAATAACAATACCAGCATCATCATAAATTGGCACTATGAAGAAGACGATGAAGATATGCTTGAGGCCGGAGAAGATTATCAGGCCATCATCAAT
>JBBDRU010000115.1:0-7700 GCA_040905305.1 Salibacteraceae bacterium
AGAGACCAATGATGAGAAAAATAATCAATGTGACGACTATGCTTGGCACTGTTGTGATCGTCATGTAGCGAATGTGTGTAAATAGATCTGTGCCAGCCACTGCTGGAGCAAGGTTAGTGGTGTCGCTAAGAGGAGACATTTTATCACCGAAATAGGCTCCCGAAATCACGGCACCCGCCACCAGGCCTTCATGAAAATCCATGGTTCTGCCAATTCCTAAGAGGGCAATACCTACCGTTGCTATCGTTCCCCAACTGCTGCCTGTAGATATGGACACAACAGCGCTAATAATGCAAGCGGTAAAAAGAAAATAATCAGGGTTTAAAATTTTCAGTCCATAATAAATCATGGCTGGAACGATTCCTCCAAATAACCAGCTTCCTGCTAATGAACCGATCAACAACAGTACGATGATAGCCGGAACGGCTTGCTTTATGTTGTCGATGGTGCCATCCATTAAAGCGCTGAACGAAAAGCCATGTATTCGGCCTAAAACTCCTGCTATTCCAGCAGAAAAAAGTAACGCTAATTGGTTTGAAAAATCCAGCGCACCATCACCAAAAACCGAAACGTTCAACGCTAATAAAACAATCAGGACGGCAAGGGGAATAAAAGCTACAAGAATGTTGGGTCGTTTTTGCTCCACGAAGCGAATATGAGATAATTTTTCTTGTTTTAAATAGCTCAGAACTCATCATTGATCATTCTTAAATGCTAAATGTTAATCATTCATGAAGTATTTGAGAAGATAGCGGACTAAATACCAATAAATTCGCAATTCAAACTTTTACTATTGCCCAGACCAGCCACGCGTGATATTCGCTTCATAACCCGCAAATACCTATTGGTAGCCAGTGACCTCGTGCTTCTTGTAGTGGCGTTGCTGTTGTATTTAAAATACTTCTACATCTACGACCTTTGGCCTCGCAAAACGCTGGTTGAGCATCCGGGTTGGTATATACTTCTACTTGTTATTTGGTTGGTATATTCTAATGCCTTTAAGCTATACAATACCATAAACGCCCCGCGAACTGCTGTCCTGATTGGACGAACTGCGCTGGTGGCTTTAGCTACTGCGGCTACCTATATGCTTATTCCCTTTCTAAGTCCGCTTTTTCCTTCTACCCGACTACCGTTTTATGTCTTCATCGGCTTGGTGGTGTTGTTATTGACGCTTTGGCACTGGGTTTTTTCCATTGTTTTTCGTCATCCGATTCTTACTAAGCGTGTGCTTATTACAGGAGCAGGCTGGTCTGGAAGAGAGGTCGTAAAGGTGCTTCAAACCGATGATGTTTTTCATAAAACGGGCTACAGAGTGATCGGGTTTATAGACGATGATCACAATAAAGTGGGGAAGGTTTACGAAGGAGTAAAGGTTCTTTCGACCAGTGAAGATCTATTTACCTATGCAAGAAGACTCCGTATTGATGAAATAGTGTTGGCAGCATATACCTCCAAGTCAGTTGGTGGGAATTTATTTGGCCATCTTGTGAATTGTGAGAGTTATGGCATACCAGTAACGCCCGTAAATATGATTTATGAAGCGGTTACAGGCAAATTGTTGGTCAAGAAAAAGAACGGCAAATACATCCTGACTTATGAATATTACTCCAAAAAGAAAGATGTGTTTTACCTTATGGTGAATCGATTTCTCAATATAGTTTTTGGAGTTATTGGGGTAGTAGGATTGCTTTTTATCACTCCGTTTGTATGGTTTACCAACTTAATTTTTAGTCGTGGGCCATTGTTTTACTCTCAAACGAGGGTAGGAAGAGACAACAAACCTTTTACCATTTATAAGTTCCGCACGATGATCGTGAATGCAGAAAAAGGCACAGGTGCGGTTTGGGCGGGAGATAATGACCCTCGAATAACGGTTCCTGGCAGGTTTTATCGGAAAACAAGAATTGACGAGTTACCCCAGTTTTGGAATGTATTGATGGGGGAGATGAACCTGATTGGCCCGCGACCCGAGCGCCCGGTTTTCTGCGATGAATTGGTGAAGAAAATAAGCTTTTTCAACTCACGGCATTTAGTGAAACCCGGCATAACAGGTTGGGCTCAAGTGCGTCATAAATACGGAAACACGGATGAAGATGCGCTAATAAAATTGCAATACGATCTATACTACATCAAGTACCGATCGTTTTTACTCGACATAAACATCATCTGGCAAACCATCTCAGTGATGTTAAAATTCAAAGGAAATTAAAAACCAGAAAACTACCTATGAAACTACTTACGATTGTTGGTGCACGTCCTCAATTTGTGAAAGCTGCGGCATTGAGTCGGGTATTGAAAGACTCAACCAGTATTGAGGAAGTGATCGTTCACACAGGGCAACATTTTGATGCCAATATGAGTGAAGTGTTTTTTGAGGAGATGGCAATTCCAAAACCAAAATACAATTTAGCCATCAACTCATTAGGGCATGGCGCTATGACGGGAAGGATGCTAGAAGGAATTGAAGAGCTTATCATAAAAGAAAACCCAACTATGTTGTTGGTTTATGGCGACACCAACAGCACGGTTGCGGGCGCTTTAGCTGCAAAAAAACTTCATGTGTCCGTGGGTCATGTTGAGGCTGGGTTGCGTAGTTTTAACATGAAAATGCCGGAAGAAGTGAATAGAATTTTAACAGATAGAATTAGTGATCATCTGTTTTGCCCGACCGACACGGCCGTACGAAACCTGCAAAACGAAGGATTTGATAATTTTGACTGTAAAGTTCACAGAACCGGTGATGTAATGCAGGATGCTGCACTTTACTACGCCAAGTTTTCCAAAGATAAAAGCAGCGTTTTAGCTTCTCTGAACAATCCTATGGATTTTGTGCTCTGCACCATCCATCGTGCCGAAAATACGGATGACCCCAAGCGGTTGGAGTCGATAGTTACTGCATTAAATAGGGTTAATGTTCAACAACAGGTGATTTGTCCATTGCATCCCAGAACGCGAAATATATTGAAGAACAGCGGGCTAGAAACGAAATTCACCATTATAGACCCTGTTGGGTATTTTGATATGATTGAATTGCTAAAAGCCGCATCATTGGTAATGACGGACAGCGGTGGGTTGCAAAAGGAGGCCTTTTTCTTTTCTAATCCGTGTGTTACCATGCGCGATGAAACAGAATGGACAGAACTGGTAGAGCACGGTTACAACAAGATTGTTGGTGCTGATGAGTATAGAATTTTTGAGGGCTATGAGGCGATGAAAGACGCTCAACTTGACTTCTCACTTGATCTTTATGGAAAAGGAAAAGCGGCTCAGCAAATAGCTGAGGTTTTAGGCGGAGTTAAATGAATTTGTTCAATAGGCATAGCGTTTTTCTTCTCCAGAATTATTTGCTTTATGCCATTGCTTTTCTCATTCCGCTTTATCCGCGTATTGTTCCTGCACTTATCGTGTTGTTTGGTTCGCTATCTCTTTTTGCGATTATCAAAGGATACAGTAGGGTGCAAATGAGTGAAGTATCGGTGCTCATGTTGCTTCTCTTTGGGCTTCATCTTATCGGATTGCTCTATACGGAGAATCAGAGCCGTGGTTGGTTTGATATTGAAGTCAAGCTTAGTTTGATGGCATTTCCTATTGCTTTCATGGGGTTTCGCTTTTTACGGCAAACCAACCTGAAGCGCATTTTGCAAATGTTTGTATTGGGAACCATGGTTGCCTCCGTTTTTTGTTTGCTCAACAGTTCATACAAATACTTCATTCTTGACCTGCCTTATTACCACTTTATCACAACGCGGTTTTCAGTGATCATTCACCCGAGCTACTTCGCGCTCTACATTATTTTTTCACTGCTTATCATTATGCGGTTGGAGTGGCCATTGGTAAAGCGAACATTAGAACGTACCGTGCTTAACATTATCATCCTCATCTTTTTCTCAGTGGTTGTTGTTCTTACCGGATCTAAAACAGGCTTTATCATGTGGTTTATTCTAGCTATGTGGTTAACTGTTCTTTATGTAAAACAATCCCGGTTTAAGTGGTTGCCCATCTTGGTGCTGGTGGCGGTGATGAGTTTGATTGGAGTGATTTTTCAGAATGCACCGTTGCTTCAATCGCGCATTGTAAACATTTTGAATGTAGTGCAAAGTGATGAACTCAACCCAAAAGCTATTGAAAGCACGGCTGTTAGAGCGTTAGTCTATTCTTCGTCCCTAGAGATAATCAGTTCGCAAGATTGGTATGGGCAAGGCACGGGTGATTTTCAGGATAGACTGGATGAGGTATATTTAGAAAAGAAGTATGCGCATGCTGCCGAAAAACATCTGAATGCACATAATTTATTTCTGCAAACGTGGATCGCGTTGGGTATTCCAGGAGTGATGATGATTACCGGAGTTTTTATTCTTTTATTTTATAGAGCATGGAGGCAAAAAGAACCCATTCTTACAGGTTTTGCTATTCTGTTTTTTATCATTTCCATGACCGAAAGCACATTCAACGTGCAAGCTGGAGTTGTGTTCTTCTCCTTTTTTGTTGTCTTGCTGACCCGAAGAATTATTAGCCATTAAGCAGAGACGTAAATCAGGATAAAGAGCATCTGTGTGGCGAACAGGCATTTTTCCTTACTTCGCAATCATGATGAAAAAAATACCACTTCATTGGCAGGTAATCATTGCCTTGATTTTGGGCACGTTTTACGCCTTGTTGTCTGTGAACATGGGCTGGAATGAGTTCACACTAGACTATATAGACCCGTTTGGCAAAATCTTTATCAATGTCTTGAAGCTGATTGCTGTGCCGCTTGTTCTGTTTAGCATTATTTCAGGGGTAACAGCTTTAAAAGATATTTCTAAGCTTGGGAAAATCGGTGCAAAAACCCTGTTGCTTTACGTTTCAACTACAATGATTGCGGTTACCATAGGCTTGCTTGCAGTTAATCTGCTCAGCCCGGGTGATAAGATATCTGAAGACCTGATGACCAATAACCGAATTTCTTATGAAGTTTGGGCTCAAGACAATGGAATCCCTCTTCTGGACGGTGTTTGCTATGTATGCAATGATGATTTTTCTGAGCGAACCATTGCGATCAGGGAAAAATTGAGAGAGGATAAAGACAGCGAATGGGTGGAAGACAAACTGGTTAAAGCTGATAAAACCAAAAAGTCAAGACCACTTCAGCCTCTTGTTGATGTTGTTCCCAGTAACATCATCCGCGCATTGTTTGATATGGAAATGCTTCAGGTGATATTCTTTGCCATCTTTTTTGGCATTGTGTTGGTCATGCTTCCTGAGAATAAATCAAAACCGGTGGTGGATTTTGTGGATGGCATTAATGAAGTTTTTATAAAAATGGTGGACGTGGTCATGAAAGCCATGCCATTCTTCGTTTTTTGCCTGCTTGCAGGGGCTGTAGTCAATGCCGCAGGTGACGACCCGGGCAAGTTAACAGAATTGATTTCCTTTTTGCTCTGGTATTCGCTGGCCGTGTTTCTTGGTCTGGCGTTTATGGTGTTTATTTTTTATCCCAGTCTAACGAGTATTTGGGTGAAAAAGATGAGCTATGGTCAATTTATGAAGGGTATTTCCAAAGCACAGCTCACTGCTTTCAGCACCTCGTCTTCCGTTGCAACGCTGCCCGTAACGCTCCACGCAGTTGAAAATAACCTTGGCGTTTCTAAACGCACTACAAGCTTTGTTTTACCCATTGGCGCGACCGTTAATATGGATGGAACAAGTCTATATCAAGCTGTAGCAGTGGTTGCCCTTGCCCAATTTCACATGGTTGATCTTTCCCTAATTCAACAGCTTACCATCGTTTTTACGGCTACTTTGGCATCGATTGGTGCGGCTGCTGTTCCTAGTGCCGGCTTGGTGTTGATGATCATTGTTTTGGAGTCGGTCGGATTGAATCCAGCCTGGATCGCGTTGGTCTTTCCAGTTGATCGGATTTTGGATATGTGCCGAACGGTGGTCAACGTCACTGGTGATGCGTCCGTATCAACCATTGTAGCCCATTCAGAAGGGGAACTTGATGTGCCGGATACAAAGGAGGTTATTTCTTAAGAATACACTTCCTTTTTTAAAACTAATCTTCACCTTTGCACTTTGTATGTAGATACATGTAAATAAAGAAAAGAACGGGTTGAAGTCTGAACGCATCATTCTCTATTTACTTGCTGCATCTCAATTTACGCATATCATGGATTTCATGATCATTATGCCGTTAGGAGAGATGTTGATGGAAGAATTATACATCAACTCGCAGCAGTTTTCTTTTTTGGTGGCAAGCTATACTTTGATGGCAGGTGTTTCGGGTTTGGTTTCTGCCTTTTTTGTAGATCGCTTTGATCGAAAAAAGTTTTTTCTACTTGCGTATGCCGGTTTTGCAGTTGGAACGCTACTCTGTGGATGGGTTGATTCATATCACGGGTTGATCAGTGCCCGTATTTTTACTGGAGCATTTGGAGGTGTTATCAGCAGCACCGTAATTGCTATTGTTAGTGACGCCATTGCCGCTAAAAGAAGGGCATGGGGATTGGGAGTTGTGATGACCGCTTTTTCTATGGCCTCTGCGCTAGGGCTTCCTGTTGGATTGTATTTCGCATTTAATTATGGATGGAATTGGCCATTTTTAGCCTTGGGTGCAGTGAGCATTTTAAATGCCATAGCCGTTTACTTTACATTGCCACCCGTGCGGGAGCATTTAGATAACCCTGAACCTGGAATCGATTCATTTGAATTTATAAAGAATATTCCGAAAAACGCTAATCAATGGATGGCGCTGACATACACGATGCTTTTGATGTTTGGTCACTTTGCAGTAATCCCTTTTATAACACCTTACCTGGTTGCCAATGTTGGGTTTGAACGTCAGGAAATCACCTTGGTTTACTTGGTAGGGGGATTGTCCACTATTTTTACCAATCCGAGGGTTGGGCGCTGGGCAGACCGTGTTGGTAAACATAAGGTATTCACAATCATGGCATCACTCTCCTTGATTCCAATTATTGTTTTAACAAATCTTCCACCCGTTCCATTGTGGCTTGCGCTGGTGGTTACCGGATTGTTTTTTGTTTTGATAGGAGGACGCATGGTGCCTTCAACGGCCATTGTTACTTCTGTTATTAAGCCACGAAACCGTGGAAGCTTTATGAGCCTCAATTCTTCTGTGCAGAATATGACTGCAGGCATCGCAAGTATGGTTGCTGGAGTGCTGGTAACTATTCCAGAAGGAGGAACGTATGTTTTTGGTTTTTGGAAGGTTGGAGTTTTAGGAGTGGTTTTTACGTTGGTGTCTATTTGGATGATGAGAAGGATTCAGTCGTTTACGTTTGAAGAGAATTGAGTTTGGGTTTTTTTCTTTGTGAAGGCTTCTTGTCGTTGTTACTTCAAGGTAGGTATCTTCTCCGCTATCACACTCACACTGATTTTTGATGGGCTTCCCGAGCTTTCGCACCAAGCGGAATGGTTTAAGTCATACAGAAACTATATTGGCTACTTTAGGGTTGGCAGTCATAGTTATGAAATTAGTTGATTTTTAGAGTTGATGATCGGTCTGTATTTTCAAAACATTGCCTAATCCAAGTTTATAGGTTATCCGGTGTTTTTTTGATAATTGCTTTTACTACAAGAAATTTTAGGCACTAAAAACCCACCTAAACAAACTAAAACAGGAGTATTTAGAATTTCTCCTCCTGACTTCCGCACTGGGACACCCAAGTTTAATCTCGTGAATCGAAACTAAA
>JBBDRU010000116.1:0-7601 GCA_040905305.1 Salibacteraceae bacterium
AATATTCCAGAACAGAAAAGCAGAGTTATCTTCGGATGAAAAGCAGGAAACTTTAAAGGAAGATGTTGCTGACAGAATAAACGAAGATCAATCAACTTCTGGCAATACAAATAACAAAGCCAGCCGCTTGGATAAGAACAAGATTGTTGCTTCACTAGAAACAAGTGGTAGCGCCAAAAACAGTGCTATAGAGGAAGCTCAGGGCTCTACTAATCTGACCCATAAAGCTTCAACAAAAGCGCCCCTTAAAAGCATCTCAGTGTCGGGGCTAAACCAACGTAGCTCGTTGAGGCTAATGCCGCCATTCAGCATTATGGGCGTTGATTTAAATTCAACGGATTACAGTCCTGAGCAGAGGCTTCTTTCAAACGAAGGGCTGATGCAGGAAATCCGCAAAGTGGATATTTCACTAGTTGGTGGTATGGCCATTGTAAGCGGGTTTAATAACCTGAACGATGCCGCCCAAAAAACAGGTTTAGGCTGGCTGGCTGGCTTTGAGGCCACTTATCATTTCCATCAAAAGCTTTATGCGCGAACAGGGGCGGTTTTAACCGGTAGAAATGCTCTTGCTTCCAGAAGGGTAGTGCATGAAGGTTTTAGCGAAAACATTTATTCTGATCCTGAACACTTAATGTACATCGATATTCCAATTCAGGTGGGTTACAACATTGGCGCGCGCCATTCAGTTTATTTTGGAATGAACTTTAGTCCACTTTTGGGTTATAAAAATGTGTTAGAGCACACTACGGTTGAATCAGATCAGCGCGATGAGAAGGTAACAAGAACCGATGTTCAAGGAATTAAAAGAGAAGGATATGCGAGTTTTGATGTGGCTGGGTCTATCGGTTACAAGATTCAGTTGACCCAACGAATAAGCGCATTTTCTGAGCTTAGGTATGGACTGTTTGACCTTACGGACAATAATTATTTTGGAACCGATGTAGTTGACGATCGGAACCACCAGATTCGTTTGGCATTAAGCTACAGGCTGTTGAGCCGCTGATCATTCATCAATACGAATGTCTTTGATCATGAGTTGAGTGGTTCTTTTTCCTTTAAAGTCGTTCGTTTCAAGGGAGTAAACTAAGCTAAAAGACCCGGCTTTTTTAAGCTTTTCGGCCAGGTGACCAAATCCGAAAGCAATTCCGCTCATTATTTGTTGACCATTATCAATTGGTTGTACTTCCAGTTTTAAATGAGACTTATCCTCACCTACAGACCTTGATTTTCCAGTATCTTTTAAGTTATGAGTTACAAAAACAGGACGCATATTATGTGGGCCAAAAGGAGCTATCCGGTTTAATTGGTTGTAAAATTTTGGAGTGATCTCTTCAAAGTCGATTTCGAGATCAATGTCGATGCAAGGACTGAGCTGCTCTTCTTTTATCTGAGCCGTAACCGTGGCTTCGAATCGCTTTCGAAAAGCTTCAATGTTGTGTTTATCCAAGGTCATGCCAGCCGCTGCAGGGTGACCGCCAAAATTGATGAGTAAGTCGGAACATTCCTCTATGGCTGCGTGAACATCAAAGCCTTTCACCGAACGAGCGGATCCTGATGCCATGCCATTTGATTCGGTCAGAATGATGGTTGGCCGGTAATAATGATCTTGAATGCGTGATGCAGCAATCCCAATAACACCCTTATGCCAGTGGCTCGCAAATAGCACGGTTGACTTATAGGAGGCCTTTTCTGGTGTTTTATCCATCATTTCCATTGCTTCTTCGAGCAGCTTTTTGTCTTCGTCTCTGCGATCCTGATTATGTTGGTTAAGTAGTGCCGCGAAATCCTGTGCATGACTCGAGGTTTTAGCGGTTAATAGTTCTACAGCAATACTTCCATGCTCCATACGACCCGCAGCATTTATACGCGGACCAATTTTAAAAACCATATCGCTAACCGTCATTTCATGTTTTGACAACCGAGCTTTTTCTGCCAGTCCTGCTTTCTCTAAAAGCTCAGCCAACCCCGGTCGCAACAATCGCTCCATTGCGCGCATGCCAAAATATACCAAGATGCGGTTTTCACCAATCATAGGTACAATGTCTGCACCAGTTGCAATCGCCACTAAGTCGATATACTTGAACGGTGTTTCTATATCAAGGTTCCAGCTTATGGTAAGCGCCTGAGCCAACTTAAAACCAATGCCGCAACCACACAATGATTTAAAAGGATATTTACAATCGGCTTGAAGCGGGTTTAAAATAGCAGCGGCCTTTGGGAGTTGTTTTCCAGGCAAATGGTGATCGCAAATGATAAAATCAATACCTTTTTCGTTGGCGTAGGCCACTTTATCATTGGCCTTAATTCCACAATCCAGGGCGATTATTAAAGAAAATCCATTGTCTTCGGCAAAGTCAATTCCCTGAGTGCTGATGCCATAACCTTCTTTGTACCGGTCAGGAATGTAATAGCTGACGTTTTGATATTCCTGATGAAGAAAATCGTAAAGTAGTGAAACGGCCGTAGTGCCATCCACGTCATAATCTCCATAAACCAGTATATTTTCTTGATTTTCAATGGCATCGGAGATTCGGTTTACCGCCACATCCATATCCTTCATCAAGAATGGGTTGTGTAATTGTTTTAAGTCAGGGTTAAAAAAGGTTTTAACCGCATGAAAATCCAACAACCCTCTTTGAACCAATATTTTAGCAAGTGCGTCACTCGCGTTGATGGCCTTTTTTAAGTGTTGAATATCTTCCTCTGCCGGTATTGGTTTTAACAGCCAACGTTTTTCTTGCATATGCCTAAAATAAAAAGTGTCTTCTAAATCTTTCCGCGCGTTCTATTTTCCACGCATCATTCAGGTAGAGTTTTTGGTCAATGCTTCCAAATGGATTGTATTCAAATTTACGATAGGTAGCTAAATAGCAATGGTATTGAAAAACATAAACACGATGACGGCCTCGAAGCAGTCGTTCTGATCCAAAATCAAAAATGCCTGCTTCGATGTCAGAACTCACGGATGATGACTTCATTTTTATTCCATATTTTTTGAAGCGCACTAGATGTGTGTCACGTTTAATATTGATGACAAAACCAATTGGAATAAACTGCCTGTCTAGTTTGTTTAAGGAATCGGTGAGCAGGTAACCCTTCAAACTGTTTGGCTCGATAAAACGAGTGTTTTCATTGGTTTCAGTTCGTTCGTCCCTTACGTTGGTGATAATACCTTCATCGTTTATTCGAATCAGAAAGTATTCCTTTAAATAAGCGTTTGCTCCATCAGGGTGTTGACCTGTTAGCATCAAGTGCAAAATGGAGTCAAGCAATATGCTCAAGGTTTTGTTAGAATCAACAACAAACCTGACAGGCTTTTTAGTTACGAAAGCAGTAACAGGGCTGTGTTTTGGTAAGCCGTCATCGGTTAAAAACGGTTTTTTTTCGATACCCTCTTTTAATGAATCAAGCTGATTTAACCCCTCTTTTAAACTGGCTGAGAGATCACTTAGTTCATCTAACTCATCAGGTTCAATTTGGGGTTTAGCGTTGCGTTCTAATTCAAGACTCTGAGCCTCTTGAGATGGTGTTTTGAAATCATTTATTGTATTTACTGGGCTATCCAACTTCAGGTCAAATGCAGACATTTTATCTGAAGAAGCCTCTGAATAAGGAATGAGCAAGTAGGTGTTTACTTCAGGATCTCCTTTTAGGTCGGGATTTGCCAAAAATATTTCCTTTTCTGACGCGTGATAGGCTTTTGCAATGGATTCAAGACCCTGACCTTGTAGCACCGTATGCGTGTAATAAGCATTACCGCCAATGATGCTGATTTTTGGATTGAGGTTTTTAACTTCTTGAGCGCTTCCAGGTAGGGCAAGTATCAGAAAGAGAAACATTAAATGCAGTCGCATCATGCATCGAAATTATTCTTTTCGAGGGAGATGCTATTTATAATTTTAGTTTGTTTTTTTATGGATGCCGAATGAATGATCGACCACAGTTCTTTGATCAATTCATGATCTACGTCAGAGTTAACCGCATAAGCTTGACGATCTGTCAGAATCTGAAGCCAACGTTCAAGCTGAAACACGGCAACACCGGAAGCGGCTTTATATGCGCCAATTTCATCTACAATTTCCAGCCTGCGCTTCAGGTTTTCGATCAGGTTGTAGTCGATTTCATCGATCAAACTTCTTAATCGTTCCAGCTTATCAATGCTTACTGCATCACCGAATGATTGACGCTTCGTTTCCAAGCTTGTAATAAATGCATTAAAATCTGCTAAGGCCAATTGCTGCTTTGGGTCGCTCATTGCCTTGTTAGGTTCCGGGTGCACTTCAATCATCAAACCATCAAACGCAAGATCCAGCGCTTTTTGAGAAACCTCGTGAAGCAGGCTTCTGTTGCCCGAAATATGGCTTGGATCAACAATGATTTCAAGTTCAGGCAGCTTTGTTTTTAGCTCAATCGGGATTTCCCAATTGGGAGAATTTCTGAAAACATGATCCTGATAGGTATTAAACCCACGGTGCACAGCAACAAGTTTATGCAAGCCTGCTTTAGAAAAACGTTCCAACGCACCAACCCACAATTGCAGGTCTGGATTAAGAGGGTTTTTTACAAAAACAGGAATATCTGTTCCTTCGAGCGCATCAGCAATTTCCTGCACGGAGAAGGGGTTTACGGTTGTTCGTGCACCGACCCAAAGGTGGTGAATGCCTGCATTTAGAGCTTTTCTAGCGTGATCGGCTGTGGCAACTTCAATGATAAATGGAATACCAAAAACGTCCTGTGCTTTTTTAATCCAGGGTAATGCGGTAGCTCCAATTCCTTCAAATGAGTTGGGCCTTGTTCTTGGCTTCCATACCCCCGCTCTGATCAACGAAACATTGCCTGATTGGGAGAAGTGTTCGGCAACCTGCATGATCTGATTTTCTGACTCAGCACTGCAGGGGCCGGCAATAATCATGGGGCCTTGGTGTTGAGCCAACCATTTATGGCTAGGGACGATATGAATGTTTTCTATACTCACGTTAATGAAACGAAAGTAGTTATCGAATGTTTGCTTCGCTTATGGAGAGGTATAAAAAAAGCCCGACTCTTGTGAATCGGGCTCAACTGAGTTGATTAGTGGATCAATCTACTCGATAGTGACTGTTTTGCTTGCTACCGTTTCATTGACCATGTAGTATTTTTTACCGCCTAACTCTTGATTGGTAATTTTATATGATGCAATCTGTAGGATGCCTTGTCCGCTTCCCACAGAACTCATTTCTGAAGCAGAAAAAGTTACTGAAGTAGTTGTTCCATTCACGGTGCGCATAACTGAACCGTCCGGACCATGCACCGCAAAAATGCTTGAATCTGCATCGGTGATTGGCCCATCATGATTGAGGGTATAATCGCTTCCTCCTGAGATAGCATCTGAGCTTTCAGCCACTTTTTTGGTTTTTGGGAAAGGAAAGAGGTTTCCTAATCCACTTATTGCCGAGTGACCACTTCCTCCTTGTATGCTCCATTCCACGCCATTATTGCTAAAACCGGACGATGACATGGCGCTTTCATTCCATACATATGAGTTGTTGTCTTGAATTTCCAAATCATCTGAGACATTGCTGTTGGCAAAGCTTACGTTTCCTACGCTTACAAAACTAGTTCCACCATCAACAAACCAGGCAACTGCTGTGCCTAATTTAATGGTTGTCTCTAAACCACCAACTTCCTGCGTAGAAACGGAGTTTATGGCGTAAAAAGCACCGTCAGCATCGCCAAAGCTAAGTTCTGGAGCTTCAGCAGTGGCCGCTTCAGCCTCAATGGTAACGTTTTCATCGTCAGAGTCTGACCCAGCGCTGTTTTCAACTGTTACTTCTACATTGTAAGTGCCAGCTGCAGCGTAAGTATGCACAGGGTTCATTTCTGAACTTGATGATCCATCACCAAAATCCCAGTCATAGATGTCGGCATTGGAGCCGGTGAATGTGAAAGTTACTTCTTGGCCTTCAACGTTATAGGTAAAAGAAGCAGTTGGCGCCTTCGCTTCCTCCTCCTCATCGTCTTTTTTACAGTTTGAGAGCGTAAGTACCCCTAAAATGGCAAACGCAACAATTGCGCTTGACTTTAACAAGTTGGTTGAATAATAATTCATATCAAATAGGTTTAAATTTTTACAAATATGCACCAAAAGCATTAAAATCGACTAAGGTAATGATCGTAAAGCAATGATTTGGAATGAATCAGGCTTCATTATTTCGTTTTATAACGCCCATTTTTTCACCCATTTCCATAGCAAATTGGCGCATTTCTTTGGAAATGTTTTCGTCACCTGTGGCGCGATGATATGTGTCGCTCATACTCAGCAACATTTGATGAAAAAAGATTTGCATATCATCAACCATCATGTCTTTGGTCCACAAGTCAATGCGTAAGGTGTTTTTTTCATTTTTATCCCAAATCGTCAAAAAGGCGGCATCGCACTTACCCTTATCTTCAGAGTCGGTCGCTGTCCATTCAATGGCATCGGGTATTTGGTTTTCATCCATTGCCACTTTAAATTTTATTTCTGAAATCGTACTCATATGATTGTTGCTATGGTTTGTATTTACTCTTGTTTAAGATGGTTTCTGTGTCGGTTTTCATCAATGCCGGCATATCAATAGTGTCTTGTCTATCCATGAAATGCCGTACGATTTGCCAACCGATGTAGTGCCCCATTCTGGAGGGTGATTCTTTGACCAGATCAACGGTAAAAGGACCATCACTTGTAAATTTTTGAATGGTCTTTGGGTCTGTGCTGAAAAGTAATTCATTGTCAATAAAATGAGCCCAAACGTATTTTTGATGTTGATCAGCCCATTTTATTTCATCACCAGTGTAGTTGATTTTGAGCGAGTCGTGGTGAAACGGAAAAATAGCATCCATTGCATAAAGCACCTTTCCCTCTGATATGATTGTTTGAATCAAGGTAGGCGTTATTTCCTTTTGCGGGAATTCAGACTGAATCCATCCTCTCAGCACGGTTGGAACAAGATGGGTCGGAGTCATATTTTGCCTCAAATAGACAGGTAGTTGCAAGTACTCGTAAAAGGCTGTATTCTTACCCAAAAACATTTCAAGACCAATGCCAATACCTTCTTTAGAAAGAGCTGCCGGAGTATTGAACCCACCGATAAACGAAAGGTGCAAGGGAGCCTTTTTGTCTGGAAAGTAATATTGGTAATAATTCCAAGCGGTCGAAAACGCTTCTTCCAGGTCAGAAAGTTCGGGAAAAACCCGTTGAACAGAGTCTTGTACCTCAGCAATAGCTGGGTCGGTCGTGAACCTTCTAATTGAGGTAAACAAATTGCTGTCATTCACGCTTCCAAGGCTCAAAACATCTTCTACATAGTGTTGGTAAAGACTGCCATAGGTGGCTTGCCACTTATTGTGTTTTTTGCGGAAATCAACCGCGCTCATTTCAAACCATTGCTGATCTAAGCGATCAATGGTAATTTCAACCCCCTGGTCGGGCTCGGAAATGGCAAGTTTGTTTTCCGGCTTGCATGCGGCCAGAGCCACCGTCATTGTGAATAAACAAATATTTGTTTGAAGTGATTTGATTATTTGACGTAAAGCCATGTCAGAGATTGTAATTTTGAACGCAAATGTAACTTCATCATGAA
>JBBDRU010000117.1:0-7599 GCA_040905305.1 Salibacteraceae bacterium
GGATGGAAAATTTGGAGGATTGGTTCTGACGGTAGTGGGTTGAAACAACTTTCTTTCAACCCACGGGATTTATACCCGAAAATCAATCCGAATGGTGATCGTTTAATATACATGCGAAATATGGAGAACACTGCGAACGATATACGAGAAAACCCAGAGTTAAGTCTATTAAACAAAATGATCATAATTGACCTCAATGGTGAAGAATTGGACTCAATATGTAGAAAAGAGGCCTATAGTTGCAGCCCATGGTCGTATAGTTCTTGGGGTAGTGATGAAAGAATTTTACATACGGACGGTTCATATTCAGAAAATACGATAGGGATCAGTGAATATAATTTGACTGATATGACTAATTCAGAGATGATTTTTGAAATGAAAAGAAATAACCAAACATCTTCATGGTCAATTCAAGATCTAGAGCATCATCCAAATAATGACTTAATTTATTTTCAAGATACAAGAGGCATAAAGACACTTGACCCTGATAACGGCAAAGTGCGTCTGCTAAAAAAATCGTGTGCAGATGAATCTTACGGAAGTTTTACCATTTCTGGGGACGGGGAACACATTATCGCAATAAAAAGAGAAGCATGGAAAGACAGAAAGAATTGTGCTGTTAACGGTGAATACTACTTTGTGCGTATGAACAGCAACGGTGCTAAAGAAGAACGCATTTTCATTCCACCGGTTTGATGCGCGTTTTTGACAAGTTGTACCTTTCGTGTGTTATCGCTCATTTCAAAATAGTTCAGAAACCAATAAAATTCACGTTATGAAGACATTGAAACTTATCCTCACCATTTATGTTCTGACCATTCTTGCGAGTTGCAACAAGAGATCAATTACTGTTGAACCGACCGTTAACGCAGTAATTGGAGACATCAGCTTTTTAGCAACCTTCGGGACTCAACCTACTGATCAAACAAATGAACACTTAAGACTTAAAACTCATTTACAATATGTTGAAAGGCATTTGAGAAGTAAGGGTCTTTCCGATTTAACCGTAGAGCAACAAGAAAACAGACTCAGGATTCTTGACTTATTAAATGAGTACTGGTCAGCAGGTGTGTTCCCAAAAAATTATGATTATCCAGACCAAAGGATACCCTGTTTTATTGACAAAGACGGAAATATTTGTGCTGTTGGGTATTTAATTGAACAAACAGCCGGAAGGCAAACGGCAGAAAAAATCAATGCAAAATTCAAATATGAATATTTACTGGCGATGAACGATAAGACCGTTGACAGTTGGATTGAATCAAGCGGCCTGACCAAAGAAGAATGTGCAATGATCCAACCTACATATAGTCCGTCAAACTATATTCCCCCGTTATATGGAATTTCTTCATCTCTGATCGGTGGCCTTAATTTATCGTTGAACACAATTAACGGAATTCAAATTTCTGACGGTGCTGATGGTAAGGTCGTACCGATTTTAGGACTCATTACGGGAGCAGGGCAGGTGGCACTGGGAGTTAAGAGTTATCCAAGAAACAGCACGTCTTTAGGCCAAGATCGTATTAATCCTGCTCAAATGAATTTGTATTTAATAAACATAGGGATAGGCACGAGTACGATGATATTGAGCAGCTGGAACTTAATTAAGAACAGAAAGCCAAAGGAAAAATCCTTATCCTGGAACATCTATAGCTTCCCAACTCATGGCAGTAACATGGGCGTTGGTTTCAGTCTGACAAAACTGCTTTGAGGGGAATGTAATCAGGGAATCTCCAATCACCAAAAGCGCGAAGCCTTGGCTTCGCGCTTAACATTGTTAATCGTTAATTGAATTTTACTTTTTGAAGTTTTCGGCAACACTTAAATCTTTTGCTCCGCGGCTCCAGTCATAAAATCCCTCGCCTGATTTTGCTCCAAGCTTGCCAGCGGTAACCATGTTTACCAGCAGTGGACAAGGTGCGTACTTTCCGTTGCCAAACCCATCATACAATACGTTCATGATGCTTAGGCATACATCTAACCCGATAAAATCTGCCAGTTGCAACGGCCCCATCGGATGAGCCATGCCCAACTTCATCACCGTGTCGATTTCTTCAACGCCTGCAACGCCTTCGTGCAAGGTGATGATGGCTTCATTGATCATCGGCATTAAAATTCTATTTGCCACAAAACCCGGATAGTCATTTACTTCAACCGGTACCTTTTTTAGGCTTTTGCTTGCATCCATAATGGTTTTGGTTACAGCATCAGAAGTGGCATAACCGCGAATAATTTCTACCAGCTTCATCACCGGAACAGGATTCATAAAATGCATTCCGATTACTTTGTCAGGACGGCTGGTAACCGCTGCGATTTTGGTAATGGAAATGGACGAAGTGTTGGTTGCTAATATGCAAGAGGCCGGAGAATGTTCATCCAATTGCTTGAAAATGTTGAGCTTCAAATCAACGTTTTCCGTTGCGGCCTCCACCACAAGGTCACGGTTTTTCACACCTGCTTCAAGGTCTGTTTGTAAAGCAATTCTCCCCACAATCTTTGCCTTATCAGCTTCGGTGATCTGCTCTTTCTTCACCTGCCGGTCTAGGTTCTTTTCTATAGTTACCAGCCCACGATCGAGGTTTTCTTGTTTGATATCGATAAGGTTGACCTCATATCCAAATTGAGCAAAAACATGAGCGATTCCGTTCCCCATGGTTCCAGCTCCAATGACTGCTATTTTATTCATAATTGTTGTTTGTTTTTAACTTGATTATGCAAATCTAGCAACACGATAACCCGAAACAAGTTTGATCGCGTTGGCTTCATTCTTTTGTTTTTTGAACGGTTGCGAAGTATATGATAATTGCTACGAATAACAATCCGATGAAAATAAACATCCAAAACGGGGGTAAATAATCGGATCCATCCATAGCATTATGGATAAGCCGATAGACGATAGCGCAAAATCCAACCGTAGTGATTAGCTTTATCCATCTCAACAATCGCACAGCAATGGTGTATTGCTCCTGAGCGTTCTCCTCGGTGATCTTTAAGGGATAATTGAACAGGTGGGGCGTTCGGTTTAGCAATGTCAGCATGATGTAAATCACCAGCACTATGCCGGTGAAATAATACAGTTCTCCGGATTTACCCCATCGATCAGCATGGCCTGTCTCATCAAAATGAATCGGGATTCGGTCTGGCAGCTCACTGGCAAACGCGATCGGTAAAACTATACTCACAATGACTGCAAGCAACGATGCTGCTTCCAACGCAATGTCTAAACCACCAAAAATTGGACGGATTCCCCTCGGCTTCATAGTGCTAATTTTTGATGATTTTCATTTCTACTCTGCGGTTTGCTTGTCGGTCTGAGTCGGTTGCCTCAGGATATACCTTTGGCTGTGAACTCCCCAGCCCAACATAGGCCAAACGTGCTTTGTCTATTCCATGTTCAACAAGGAAGTCATACACAAATTTCGCCCTGTTCTTTGATAAGGTCATCTCACCTGTATCGTTGTCCATACCGTCTTCCACATTGTAAGCGCAGCAAATGTGGCCTTGAATTTCGATGTGTAATTCCGGATATTTCTTCATTGTTTTTACGAGCTTTTCCAACACCGGCATGGCATCAGGAGTGGGGTAGTGGCGACCAGGAATAAACGACAAGCCCTCCAATACAATGTTTTCAGTATTTTCTGAAGTAATATCGTAGGTGTCGTCCTCTGGCGTAGGCAAGGCTTTTGCCTTTTCCGGAACAACGATCGTTCGTGTGACGATCACATCTACCCTGCGATCGTTAGCATTTCCATCAGCAGATTTTTTTGAAGAGGAAACTTCGCCATTTCCTTCTAGTTGTTTGATCTTTATTTTTTTATGATTGCCCAACGCTTTTGCAACGGCATTTGCCCGCTGTTCTGAAAGTAACTGATTTGCCTCTGCATCGCCAACATAATCGGCATATCCAAAAACCCTGGCAAGAAGTAATTCTTCCGTTGTGTCAGCAAATTGTATGATTTTCTCAACATCAAATCGATCGTAAACATCGGTCTCAAAGAAAACGGAAAAGGTGTCGGTTTTAGTGATTTCCTGAGAGAGTCCTCGGTCTATAAAAAGGCTAAAAAGAAAAATGAATAGGGTTAGGTATCGCATTGGATTAATTATTGGCGATGAAGATAAAATTTTATGTTGGGAATTTTAGTTTCAGACCTCGGTGTAAAATTCAAAGGCTAAAAGGCATCTTTGCAGCCTGATGAGCATCAACTTGATCATAGAACTCTTTTCCGTAGCATTCGGGTTGTTGTTTTTGGTGCTTTTGATTCGTGAAAATATCTGGTGCTGGCCTTTTGGTGTTGTTTCATCTGCGCTGAGTGTTTACTTGTTCATCGATGCTAAACTCTACTCGGAGGCTGTTCTTTACGCGTTTTATGTTGTTGCAGGCATTTATGGATGGTCGGTCTGGGGCAGCGGTAAGGCTCGTGAGTACATTCAGAGATGGTCCGTTAAAAGAAGCTTACCTTTTTTTATAATCGGTGTGATCGGTGCCTTGGGGCTCAATTGGTTTTTCTCAACCCAAACCGATGCGGCAAATCCTGCTGTTGATGCTACTACCACCTCGTTTAGTTTTGTGGCAACATATCTGGAGGTCCATAAAGTGCTGTCATCATGGTTTTATTGGATAGCCGTGAATGCTATCAGTGTTTGGCTTTACCAGTCGCGTGGGTTGGAAATTTACAGCGGACTGATGGTGCTCTATTTTTTTCTGAGCATTTATGGATGGTATGAGTGGAATAAACGTTATAAATCAGCCTTCTCATGACCTTGATCAGTCAGAATATTGACGAGGCAAAAAAGCGATTGGAAGGAGGTGAGCTAGTCGCGATTCCAACAGAAACGGTTTATGGAATGGCGGCAAACGCCTTTGATGAGCAAGCAGTTAAACGAATATTTGCAGTAAAGAACCGACCGTTTTATGACCCGTTAATATTACATACCAGCAGTTTAGAGAAAATCGCGTCATGGCAATTAGTGATTCCTCAGCCACTGAATGTACTTGCAGAAAAGTATTGGCCGGGACCGTTGACTTTGCTATTGCCAAAAACAAAGTTTATTTCAGATTTTGTTACGGCTCAGCTTCCACGCGTGGCGATTCGCATACCAAATCACCCGATGGCCCTGGCCTTACTCGAGAAATTAAACTTCCCGTTGGCAGCACCCAGTGCAAATCCATTTGGTTATGTTAGCCCAACCACAGCCCAGCACGTAAAACAGCATTTTGAAGGAAAAATAAACATGATTTTGGATGGCGGTGACTGCGATGTAGGTATTGAGTCAACCATCGTTGGGATGGAAGATAAAGAGGTTGTGGTGTACCGATTGGGCGGTCTTTCTTTGGAAAAAATTGAAACATTGGTCGGCCCGGTAAAGGTCAAAGCATCATCGTCAAAACCAGATGCTCCCGGCATGTTGATCAGACATTATTCACCTGGAAAGGAGGTGATTGCGATTGATAGCCAAGAGGAATTAAATGCGATTTCCATCAAACAAACCGCTTTTATCTTGTATGATCTGGAAAAACCTGAAGTACATCAAGAAAACCTCATTCATCTGAGCCGAAATGCCAGTGATGAGGAGGCTGCCCGTAATTTTTATCGGGCATTGCAACACTGGGAAGGGAGGAGTGATATCAGACGTATTGTAATTCAGCGACTTCCTGATTTTGGATTAGGACGTGCCATCAATGATCGGTTGAAACGCGCCATTGGCAAATAAAATGTGTTCATAGTTCATAGGCATTCACCACTTTCGTAGTATTATTTTTCAAAGTTCACTGCATGAGGAATAGAAAGGCAGCGGTAGGTTTTATTTTTATCACGCTGGTGCTGGATGTGACTGGAATAGGAATTATTATTCCCGTAATGCCAAGCTTAATCATGGAGCTCACGGGAGAGGGCATGAGCGCAGCCGCAAAATATGGCGGTTGGTTGATTTTTGCCTATGCGTTTTTTCAGTTTCTCTTTGCCCCTGTCATCGGTGCTTTGAGCGATCAATACGGCAGGCGCAGAGTGCTCTTGTTTTCCTTGTTTGGTTTTGGGGTAGATTATCTGTTTTTGGCGCTGGCTCCAACCCTCGGTTGGCTGTTTGTCGGTAGGGTAATCTCGGGAATTACCGGGGCGAGTTTCACAACTGGCGCAGCCTACATCGCTGATGTAAGTCCACCGGAAAAAAGGGCGCAAAACTTTGGATTGATAGGTGCTGCGTTTGGCTTGGGGTTTATAGTTGGACCAGTCATAGGAGGTTTACTCGGAGAATTTGGGCCTAGAATTCCGTTTTATGCTGCAGCAATTTTAACGCTTGTCAATTGGCTTTATGGTTTATTGGTATTGCCTGAGTCGCTGGATGAAGACAACCGCAGAAAGTTTCACTGGAAGCGTGCGAATCCAGTTGGGAGCTTGATTGCACTAAAACGCTATCCGCTGATCATCGGGTTGATATTTGCCTTGGTGTTTGTTTATATCGCATCGCATGCGGTGCAGAGCACCTGGAGTTATTTCACCATGTATCGCTTTGAATGGAGTGAGTTTGACGTTGGGCTTTCATTGGGATTTGTAGGTGTGCTCAGTGCATTGATTCAGGGGTTATTGATAAGATGGGTCATTCCAAAACTGGGCGAGGTAAACGCCATCTATGTGGGCATGGCGCTTTATACCGCGGGTTTAGTTTTGTTTGCAATAGCTGATATGGGATGGATGATGTATCCTTTTTTGATCGTTTATTCTCTGGGTGGAATTGCAGGGCCGGCTTTGCAGGGAATCATGTCAAATCAGGTGCCGGCCAACGAACAAGGTGAGTTGCAAGGAGCCCTAACGGGTTTGATGAGTGCTACTTCTATTGTTGGGCCACCTGTAATGACCGGGCTTTTCGCGTTTTTCACCGCTTCAGAAGCACCCGTTCACCTTCCCGGTGCGCCAATGTTACTTGGAGCTATTCTTGTATTGATCGGACTATATTTTAGCTGGAAAACCTTGAGGAAGTTAAACTGACCGTTTAGCTAAATAGCCAACCACCCTTCATTATTTAGCTGTTTCATAATATGTTAAATGCCTTGTTTTGGAGTATGAAATATTTACTGAGACTCGAAGAGCTTGCGCTGTTTGTCATTTCGATTTATGCCTTTTACCTAACCGAGTTTGATTGGTGGTGGTTTCCTGCGCTCTTACTCCTTCCCGATATTGGCATCTTAGGGTATGCTTTGGATGCTAAAATAGGAGCATGGGTTTATAACGTTTTTCATCATCGTGGCATTGCAATATCCATGCTGGCAATAGGTTATTTGTATGATTTACGATGGATTGAGCTGCTTGGGATCATCTTTTTCGCCCACATCGCGATGGATCGGATTTTCGGTTATGGCTTAAAACATGAAGATGGTTTTCATCACACGCACCTGGGCTGGATTAAGCCACCACATAAATCTCAGATCAAGGATTAAGTTTCTGATCAACCCCCAAACCAAATAATGCGAAGTCATATTTAACTGGGTCTGTTTGGTCAAAATTGCGCAGGGCAGAAGTGAGTTCTTCCACGGCTTTCCAATCGTCTTGTTTTCTTTTTAATAAGCCAAGTTTTCTACCAACGGTGCCGGTGTGAACATCCAAC
>JBBDRU010000118.1:0-7521 GCA_040905305.1 Salibacteraceae bacterium
TGAAAGGTGAGGTCAACCCAGAAACCGGTTATGTCATCGACCTAAAAACACTAAAGGAAATCATGGAAGAAGAGGTAGTGGAGCGCTTTGACCACAAAAACCTCAACTTGGATGTTATTGATTTTAAAACGTTAAATCCAACAGCTGAAAACATTGCTGTTATTATTTGGAACAAACTTCGACACCGCATTGATCGGAACCTCGAATTAAGCATTACCCTTTATGAAACAGAACGAAATTACGTTGAATACGATGGCGAATAATCAAGATTTACTTGATGAGCTTGACTACGAGCACAACTGGAATGGACTTTCCACTCCACTGAGAAATGATGCCCAAGACTTAAGTCCTGACGAAAAGATTTCTAAGATTCAAACCCATTTCAGGCATATAATGGAAACACTTGGAATGGACCTTACCGATGAAAGCCTTCAGGATACTCCTAAACGCGTTGCAAAGATGTTTGTCAACGAGGTTTTCAAAGGACTTAGATCAGATACCAAGCCTGAGATAAAACTTTTCAAAAACAATTACAAGTATCAGGAAATGCTTGTTGAGCGAGACATAACAGTATATTCCTATTGCGAGCACCACTTTGTGCCTATCATTGGGAAAGCCCATGTGGCATACATAAGCAATGGCAACGTGATCGGGCTTAGCAAAATAAATCGCCTGGTAGAATACTATGCCAAACGGCCTCAGGTGCAAGAGCGCCTCAACGAGCAAATAGCTCGTGCATTAAAAGAAGTGTTGAACACAGAGGATGTGGCTGTGGTAATTGATGCCGAACACCTCTGCGTAAAATCAAGAGGAATCCAAGATACTTCAAGCAGCACCGTTACAGCAAGCTACCATGGTCAATTCAAGAAGCAAGATAAGCGAAATGAGTTTTTAACCTACCTGAATTTAACCTCTGTATGAAATTCTTAATAATAGGCGGGAGCAAAGGCATCGGAAAGGCTATTGTAGAAGGGTTATTACAAAAAGACCATGAAGTAATTGTTGCCTCCCGAAATAACGATGAAATCAGCCACCTTCCTGTTGAGCACATATCGCTTGATATTCTCAAAGACGTAAGCGAATTAAATGATTTGACCGAATTAAATGGTTTGGTCTATTGTCCGGGAAGTATTAACCTCAAGCCATTTAACCGTCTCACTATTGAAGATTTTTCATCTGATTTTGACTTAAATGTTATAGGAGCGGTGAAATGCATACAAACCTGTTTGCCAGCTTTGAAAAAAGGCGAAGGGTCGGTTGTGCTGTTTAGCACTGTGGCTGTTCATCAAGGCATGGCATTTCATGCCTCAGTAGCCGCATCAAAAGGAGCTATTGAAGGATTGACCAGATCTCTCGCATCAGAATTGGCTCCAAACATCAGAGTCAATGCCATTGCCCCGAGCCTGACCGATACACCATTAGCTAAAGTCTTGATTTCTAATGACAAGAGACGCGAAGCAAGCGAAAACAAGCACCCTTTGAAACGCATTGGAAAAGCTGAAGACATCGCTTCCATGGCCGTGCATTTACTTTCTGAAACCGGAAGCTGGATTACGGGTCAGGTAATTGGAATAGATGGCGGAATGAGCAGACTTAAATGATGAGGGAAAAACACTTCAATTCAAATGATTGGGCAACACGAGAAGGAAGTTACTGGAACACCTTTTTCAATACAATCAGCGGTCCACGCACAGTGGTGATGATCGGAACCGAGGACGAAAAAGGCATTGGAAACATCGGCTTGTTTAACTCTATGGTTCACCTCGGAGCCAATCCGCCCTTGTTGGGTTTTATTCTACGCCCCGATACCGTTCCTCGTCACACCTATAAGAACATACTTCAGAGTGGTACTTACACCATAAACCACAGCACGCCTAAACTCTTAGAGAAAACGCATCAAACTTCAGCAAAATATACTGCTGATCAGGACGAGTTTGCGGAGATCGGTTTTAACAAAGAACACATCGCAGGCTTTCATGCACCTTTTATTGAACAATCACCGATAAAGATTGGTCTTTCGTTTGTGGAAGAGCATAAAATTGAAGCAAACCAAACGCGACTGATCGTGGGAAAAGTAGAGCATGTGATTATAGCCGAGCAATTGATTGAGGAAGATGGATACATTGATTGCTCAAGTATTTCTACACTTCTTACAAGTGGATTGAACGCATATCATTCACATCAGCTAATAAAACGCGTTTCGTATGCCAGGCCCTAACATATGAAATCGAATAATATCTCCATGACAAAAATCACCTTATATTGGTTTAGAAGAGACTTGAGATTAGAAGACAACGCAGGTTTCTACCGTGCGCTTAAAAGTGAACAGAACGTACAGCCAATTTTCATACTTGATACTGAAATATTAGATAAGTTAGAAGACAAAGATGATCGGAGGGTTAGCTTTATTCATAACCGGATTATAAACCTTGACGAATCTTTAAAAAAACTTGGAGCGCGTCTTTGGGTATTTCACGGAAAACCGGTAGAAGTATTTTCATCCTTGATCAAAGAACATTCTATTTCCGCATTGTATGCAAACCGTGATTATGAACCATATGCCAGAAAACGAGATAAAACCATTTATGAGCTTTTAGCCCAGGAAAACATCCCGTTTAAAGCGTTCAAAGATCATGTGATATTTGAAAAAAACGAAGTGGTCAAAGACAACGGAGACCCTTATTTGGTATATACTCCCTACGCACGAAAATGGAAAGAAGCCGTAACCTCTTATCACTTAAAATCATACCCCAGCGAGCTATACCTTAACCAGCTTCATAAAAGCAAACAAAGCATCATTCCTAGCCTCAAATCCATGGGATTTCAAACACACGAAGCCGATTGGCCGCAGGCCGATGTAGATTTAAGCGTGGTAAAAAACTACCACAACACCCGAAATTTGCCTGCAATAAATGGAACCACGCGCATATCGGTGCATTTGCGATTTGGCACAGTCAGCATTCGTGAAATGGCCAGAATTGGGCATAAGCACAATACTAAATGGTTTAATGAACTTATTTGGCGTGATTTTTACCAATCCATTTTATGGCACTTTCCGCAAGTGGTCAATGAAAGCTTTCGCATCGAATATGATCGCATTGAATGGCGCAATAACGAAGAAGAGTTTAACGCCTGGTGCCAAGGTAATACAGGTTATCCAATTGTAGATGCAGGAATGCGCGAACTCAATGAAACCGGATTAATGCACAATCGTGTGCGTATGATTGTAGCCAGTTTTCTTACCAAACACCTCCTCATCGATTGGCGTTGGGGCGAGGCATACTTCGCACGAAAACTTCTGGATTTTGAATTGGCATCTAATAACGGTGGTTGGCAATGGGCTGCTGGAAGTGGAGTGGATGCCGCACCTTATTTCAGAGTATTCAATCCCTATTTACAAACGGAAAAATTCGACCCCAAAAAAGCTTACATAAAAAAATGGGTGAATGACTTGGAAAGCAAAACCTATCCGCAACCTATTGTCGATCACAAACAAGCCCGACTTCGCGCATTAGCAACTTACAAAAAGGGCTTGGCAAAAGGCTGATTACATATGTTTTACCTCGTCCGGCAAGTCATAAAACGTTGGGTGACGATATATTTTGTCTGATGCCGGCTCAAACAACGCCTCCTTGTCTTCAGGGTCAGAGGCTTTAATGCTTTTAGACTCCACAACCCAAATGCTTACGCCTTCATTTCTTCGCGTGTAAACATCCCGCGCCATTTCAAGTGCCATTTCATCGTCTGCTGCGTGCAAACTGCCCGCATGTCTGTGGCTTAACCCAGCTTTACTTCTTATAAAAACCTCCCATAGAGGCCAGTTTTTTTTTGTTGACATCGTTTACACTAATTATTGGTTAGGCCGCTTGCGTTGCTTCTTTTCGCTGTTGTTTCTTTTCTGCATAAGCCATAGCTGCTTCTCGCACCCAAGCTCCATTGTCATAAGCTGCATTACGATCGCGCAAGCGCTGCCTGTTGCATTTGCCATTTCCTTTTACCACGTTCCAAAATTCATCCCAATCAATGGGACCCATTTCATAATGGCCGGTTTCTTCATTCCATTTTAAATCAGGATCCGGAACTTCGCAGCCAAGCAGATGACACTGAGGAACAGTCATATCTAAAAAGCGCTGACGCAATTCATCGTTAGAAAATCGTTTGATTTTCCAGGCCATGCTTTGTGCTGAATGTGCCGATTCTGAATCGTTTGGCCCAAACATCATCAAAGAGGGCCACCACCATCGGTTGATGGCATCCTGAGCCATTCTTTTCTGTTCAGCAGTTCCATTTGCCATCGCCAGCATAATAGAAAACCCCTGGCGCTGGTGAAAGCTTTCTTCCTTGCACACTCGAATCATTGCCCGGCTATAAGGCCCATAGGAGCATCGGCACAGAGGCACTTGATTCATAATGGCGGCACCATCTACCAACCAACCAATGGCTCCAATATCTGCCCATGTGAGGGTTGGATAATTAAAAATCGATGAATACTTTGCTTTTCCAGAATGCAGATCTTCAATGGTTTCGTCTCGTTCTATTCCCAGCGTTTCGGTTGCAGAGTAGAGGTAGAGTCCATGACCCGCTTCGTCTTGCACTTTAGCCAACAAAGCCACCTTGCGTTTTAAACTTGGAGCACGGGTAATCCAATTTGCCTCTGGCAACATGCCTACCACCTCGCTGTGTGCGTGTTGAGAAATTTGCCGTATCAAGGTTTTGCGATAAGCATCCGGCATCCAATCTTTGGGTTCGATTTTGACTTCGTTGTCAATTTTATCTTGAAAAATCTTCTCTAAATCCTTTTCAGCCATAATTAAAGTGTGTGTTATGCGAATATAAATATGAAGGTTGGAATGATGGCTGATCGAACGCAAGTTCTCATTGAAAACAGACGAAAAACAGGTTTTGTTTAGTCTTTTTGCGCAGAAAGACAGGAGAGTCAGCGTGAGTGTAACAAGTAGCGAGTGAGGAAGACGAAAAACACGGCCGATTAACCATCATGTAAGTGTTTGTAAAAAGTGATTAGAACATTTTAATGCTAAAATTGCTAGCACATTGAAACTTAACTTGAAAATCTGCCACGCTAACAATAGCGAGCCGAAAAATCGTTTTCAACAAGCGTTTTCGATTGGTGTAGCTTCATAGCTTTGCATTAAACAAATACGTTCAGCCATGGCAGAAAACAAAGAAAAAAAGAACCGCTCACTTTTGATATTGGTCATTTTACTCGCCTTAACCAATGCAGCAACGTTGATATTGTTTTACATGGAAAGGCAGGACAACGTAGAGCTCGTGACCAACAACACGGATCTCACTACCGAGCGTGATGCCTTAACGATTGAACTTGAAGAAATGCTGGCGAGTTATGACTCTGTTTCTACTGACAATGAAGAAATGCAAGCCCAAATCGCTGAGCAAAAAGCAGAAATTGAGCAATTGATGAAAGAGGCAGAAAAGCATAAAGACGATGCCTGGATCATCCATAAATTGAGAAAAGAAGCTAAAACATTGCGAGAAGTGATGAAAAACTACCTCGTAACAATAGACTCGCTCAACACAGCCAATCAAAGTTTGATCGCAGAAAAAGCAGAAATCACGTCCAAACTAAATACACAGCAAAATCAAAACAAAGAGTTGAACACCAAAAATGAAGAGCTGGCAGAAAAGGTGAAACTCGGTTCTAAGTTAAAAGCTGTGGATCTTGTTTCGATGGGGCAACGCGTCAAATTCAACAATGTTCACCGAGAAACCAATCGCGCCCGAAGGCTTGATAAAATCAAAACCTGCTTCACCATCGACAAAAACGAGGTGACCAAGCCAGGAAAAAAAGAAGTTTACCTCCGCATTATTAGCCCTGATGGCGAAGTATTGGCTTTTGATCAAAGCAAAGACTACATGTTTACCTATGACGGCAAAGAGGGGCTTTACTCTCGTAAAGAAGAGATAATGTATGAAAACGAAGAGGTTGACATTTGCCTCTATTGGGATATGCTAAAAGAGGCTCAATCAGGAAAATACATTGTTGAAGTGTATGCAGAAGATTACTTAATCGGAACAACCGATTTTGAATTGAAATGATTCCCGACTAGAAAAATGCGCGTGCCTCCACCCCACCTGTGTGAATTATACTCAACCCAGGCGATTGGCGGCCGTTATAATTCAAGTTGATTTGCAAATTATTAGCCAAAGTGCGCTGGTATGAAACCCCCCAGGTGCCATTCAATCCCGGTTGCAAGCCTTCTAAAATTTCAAACCCAACAGGACTGTTTGGCGCGCCAAAATAGTTGATTTGAATGAGGTTACCTGTAACGAAAAGATTGCCCCTATCCGGTGAGCTTAATGTAAATTCTAATCCTGTTTTTCGAGCGAACGATTTTTCTCCTCCGGTCAATGCCTCAGGAATGTTCAGTGTATTTTCCTGTTCTTTATAATTAAACAAAAAGCTCAATCGCCATTTGGCTCCCGGTTGAATAACGAGTTTAGGTTCAGCTTCACGATAGGCGATGTTATAATTCCGCGAACTTAAAACACCCGCATCTGAAGCCGATTGTTTATCGCCTTGCTCACCCCGGCCTTCAAAACTCAATATGGAAGTGAAATTCCAGCGAAACGATAGAGAATATCGCTCGGTTGACCTCGACTCAAAACCGCTGGTAAGTAGGTTTCTTCCATCCAATCGCTGAAAAGTGAAATCTGCTCCAAAAACCGGATGGCTCTGGTTGAAATAGAAAATATTTCGCAAATTGCTGTTGGTCGATTGCAAGAGAGAGTCGGCAATATCGAATAAAAACGGGTTGAATTGATCTGCCAGATCGAGGGTAAGTGTTTTGCGGTCTGTTGAAAACGAAAACTGATCCGAAAAATAGCTCACCAACTTTCTAGCTCCCTTTTTGTCGCGCCAAACCGCAGCAGGTCTTAAAAACAAGGATTGCGTAAATTGATTTCGAAACACTTTAATGTAGTCATTAGTAGGCACAAAGGCTTTGATATAGTTGGCGCTTGCCACTTGATCTGCCTGAACGGCTAGCTCAAACTCATCGAGTTCTTTTTCACCATTATTATTGTAATCAATGTGAATGTGTGTTCCCTGTCCGGGAGTGGTTTCGATGTAAACAAACTCCCGTCTGTTCTCCAATCCTGAACCGATTTCATAAAACGTTGATGACGTAAGTGCCCCTTTCAGTATTCGAGCCTGATATTCAACCCTGGAGAGCAAGGTGTTTTCAGGGCGCAAGCCTGAAAGTTCCTCATTTAATATTTCTAACGTGCGATAATTAACCCTGAAGTTGAGGGAGGAATTACGCATTTTATTCAATCCCATTTCATATCCGTAAATACGAGCAAATGAAGATTCACCCAAATCTTGCTGCTGTTTTAACCAATCCGTCCGTTCAGCATAAGAAACTTTATAGCTGTTTTCAGCTGAATCGGGATTTGACACGGACACTTCCCATTCCCACCACTTAAACGACATGTTTGACAAGGTATCGGATTCAGGATCTAGCCTGAGGTTCTCCTCAAAAT
>JBBDRU010000119.1:0-1266 GCA_040905305.1 Salibacteraceae bacterium
TGGCATCACATCTTTACCGTTGTGAATAACCGGAACATTGCTTCTGTTTCTCAACGCAAAATGCAATACAGCCCTATCTTCTGTTTCATTTATGTTTTCACCATTAAACATTTGATCGATGCCTTCTCTCACCTTGCACTCTTCTGAAAGTCGCAGCAAAAGATTCAACGTATGCTTATCCAAGCGGTTTTTGCTGTAATCAAATAACAATCCATGGTGTTCGTCAGAAAATTCTTCAAAGCGTTTCGGGTCATCGTGAAACCACTTCTTTAACGTTTTTGAACTGATTTCCTGCTGTTTGAACTTTAGTTCTTTCCAGGCTGCAGTGGATGATGGATCTATATTAAAACGCATGTTTATATCTGATTGTGTTCGACAAAAAAAGCCTTGCTAATCGAAATCAACAAGGCTTTCAGACTTTAATAACTACAACTGCAAATTATCGCTCAAGTTCATGAACAAACAAGCCGCTCCTCAGCTTAGGCTCAAACCAAGTAACCTTTGGAGGCATGATCAAGTCAGCATCACTGATGTCGATCAGTTGTTGCATAGAAACGGGATACATCGCAAATGCAACCTTCATGTTTCCGGCATCAACGCGCTTTTCCAATTCACCTAAACCACGAATGCCACCTACGAAATCGATTCGCTTATCCCTTCTTAAGTCAACAATATCAAATAAAGGTTCAAGTACATGCTTTGAAAGGATGGTCACATCCAGCACACCAACAGGGTCGTTGTCATCATAGGTGTCGTCTTTTGCGGTGAGTCGATACCACGATCCTCCTAAATACATACCGATGGAATGCAATCGCTCAGGTCGATATTGTCCGTTCATTTTGTCCACCTCAAAACTGGCGTAGAGCTTTTCCAGAAGTTCAGATTCTGAAAGCCCGTTCAAATCCTTGACAACACGATTATAGTCGATGATGTTGAGCTGGTTATCGGGGAATAAAACGGCCATAAAATAGTTGTATCGCTTACCATCATTTGCACTGCCATTGGCTTTTTCTCGAAATTCCTTTCCCACCAATGCACCGGCAGCGGTTCGATGGTGACCATCAGCCACATAAATGGAAGGAACATGCTTATCAAATAGTTGCTCTATGGTTTTGATTTTGTTGTCTTCCTTTACCGCCCAAAGAGTGTGTTGAATTCCATCAACAGTGGTGATATCATAAACGGGTTGGTCTGATTTCTTAACCTGATCTACAAGCGCATCCATCTCATCAACATGAGGATAACTGAAAAACACAGGTTCAGCAT
>JBBDRU010000120.1:0-1263 GCA_040905305.1 Salibacteraceae bacterium
TAGATATTTGGAAAGTGCCGACTTTGCCCGCTCCAGCATTTTGGGAGACAGATCGATACCGGTGACCTGAACATTTTTTGGGTAGTAGGGTATGTTCTTGCCGGTTCCCACCCCGACTTCAAACACTTTTGGACTTTTTACATGTTTCCAGAGCAGTTTGCGCCATTTGTTATACCATATTCGCTCAACCGGCCATTCCATGAGATCATACACTACGGAGGTGGCATTATACCGTTTTCGGGTATGTTCGGTTTGTTGGGATTTTTTTTTCATACTATAATCATGAAGTTTTATGTTGTCCCGCTACGTCAGAAAAGGCAGACTCACTGAAGGTTTAATTAATGTAAATGGGAATGTTGTCGAGAGAATTCTTGTACGCCGAGTCCATTAAGAAAATTGGCAGGGCAGTGAGTGCTTTACGGATTAAAATTTAATAGTAGTGTTGGATTCAGAAATTCTTCGCAGTTTATGTGAAGTTATGTCGCAATTTATCACTGCGCCATAAATGATTGGGATTATAAACTATTTTTAAAAACTGATAACGGCTTCGACCATGATCCCGTTAAACTTTCCATTTTCATATTTAGTACCGGAGTATCCTTCACCTTCAAAGTTCTGAGTCACATACTCCAGCTTTGCCAGCACATTTTTGGTAAGGAACCAGCCACTGCCAATGTTAAAGCGGTCGATTTCGATATTTCCGTTGGCCGTTTCACCATCAACCAGGTTGTAGCGGCCACCGATATAGAAATCTTCTCCGGCGCCAAACCGATAGAGCAGTTCTGCTCCATACTGATTAAAAGTTCGGCGATCGAACTGTTGTGCAAAAGCACTTCCCGCCATCACAAAGAAACCGAGAAGAAATACGGATATATGTTTTGTATTTAATTTCATGGTGCTCCGAAGGCATGGTCCGCTTCTGTATCATGGAATCTTGCTTGATCTTAGGTATTCAAGTGTGTGATAAACTCACTTACTGGAGCGGTCTTCTGTTTCTTATTATCGGACCTCCCCCTCTCGGTGCGGATCTCAAAAATCATTTTGTCGTTCCTGTAATACCTTTTTTGAAAGTAAATCGGTTTATCCCCGATGGTATACGATATCCTGTTGATCAACAGCACGGGAGTATGTTTTTCTATATCCAGGTGAGAAGCCAGTGTTTCATCAGCAGCCGCTGCTTCCAGACGGTAGCATCCCTTATCGACCTGAATTTCAAATTCGTTTTCTAAAATTTTAAACAGTGTCGTCTCTTGCAGGTCAAAT
>JBBDRU010000121.1:0-1255 GCA_040905305.1 Salibacteraceae bacterium
CACAAGGTTTATGGTGCCAATAGCAGATTCCAGTTTGTAGGTTGTCTGTTTTTCGTAATAATCGGCAAGTTGGCCCGCATTCTCTTTTAGAGATCCGGATTCTGCACCTAACCGAAACCGGCTCAATGCACTTTTTGGGAATACTTTGGAAGCTTCCAGGGCCTCAATCAGGCCTTTTCCGTCGTCTAGCATTAATTTGATGGATACATTTTTTATTTGATATTCAATATAGCTGTTTCGGCACGCTTCTGCGGCAATTCGAATAACCTCGACATTTCTTCCGGATCCGCTATAAAGCGTATTAAAAACCCGTGCAAAGATCTCGATACTGATCTTATGCATCAGATCGCCCATAATGGGCATAATGATCAAAAATTTATCTAGTTTGAGCCGGCCTTTTGGATTTTTCCACATAGTGATTAAAACGGTTAATGGGATAGCGAAAAAGAGGACAATCAATATCCAATTAGCTTGCAGCCAGTAACTGACTTCAAGTGTCTGAGCTGTCATAGGAGGTAGTGCAATGTCAAACTCTAGAAACATCTCCGCCATTTTTGGGAAGATATACCCGACAAAAAAGAGTAATACACCGATCACGGCGATGACGGTTACCATGGGCATCATCAGAGAGCGTCTCAGATTCTTCTTAAAATCTGCATCTCTCTCAATAAATTTTGAGGTACTCTCAAAAACACTGGCCATGTTCCCGCTGGTGGAAGCTACTCCCAGCATATAGGATGCAAATTTACCAAAAACATGCTCATGTTTGCCATAAACTTCTGTACTCTCTTTACCATCCCGAAGATCTTTCTGAATGGTTTTGATAACCGACTTCATCGTTTTGTGAGTGGTATCTTCATAAAGAAGTGTTAAAATTTGATCAAAAGGTAGTTTTTGACGTAGCAAGTCGGCAGATAGCCGGATAAAGGTAACAATTTCATCGCCGGGTACGGATCCTTTCAGGTCGAACCATTTACGCCTGACATAATCGACCTTGTATCCCATTTTTTTCAGGGCTCTTTCAACCTCTTCAGGTTTATATGCCATCTGTTCACCATCGAGTGCAGATTGGCCATCTTTTTTGACTCTGTAGAGATAGGTTTTTTTTTCATCTATTGATTGCACCTTCAGAGAGCGAGCCAGTGCGGCACGTTGAACTCTTTTTTTGGCATCTGACTTTGAGGGGGCTTCAAATTCCCGTTGAATGAGCTTGCCCTGAGTAGTTCTTGCCTGAAATCTGAAAAGTGGCATAGAG
>JBBDRU010000122.1:0-7444 GCA_040905305.1 Salibacteraceae bacterium
AGCAGCCAGGCCATAGATCGAAAGGGTCAAAGCTATCTGATCCATGGAAACATATAAATAGACCACTATTCCAAAAAGGAAAACAATTCCAATTACAATTGCCGTTTCAATAATCTTAGGAGGAACAGCACTGTAGTAATGAAATTGAGCCTGTATACTTTTTAACTCATCCACCTTTCTTTCAAAACTGGATTTAAAAAATTCGCTCTTTTGATATACACGCACCTCACTAATCCCAAACAACATTTCTTGAAGATTCCTTCGCAGTTTCCCCGTATAGTCATGCCGTCTTTTCGATAAAAAATCCACTCGATCTTTCACCCTGGAATAATAAAACGCAAACGGTGGAATAACAATTAGTACAATAGAAAGAATTACGCGAAAATCGTAAATCAATAAGGCGATGGTGATGGTGACAAGCACCGTCAGTTCGGAAATAAGATTGAGCGATGGAAAAATAATTTGCTGAGCAAAAAGCTTCGGGACAGTATCAATATCTCGAATTATGTAATTTGTGTTTGCATTTTTTATGTTGGATATGGGTTTGTTCAGATACACTTCAAACATCTCTTTCGAGGTTTTGGCGTATAAACCGAAAGCAAAACGAGCTATTTTTTTTATTACGCTTCGAAAAAATAAATTTTTAACAATAAAAAAAAGCACAACACTGCCTCCTAAAAATACGCGAACCATATTATAGTTTGAAACACCATAATCCGTAAAGAAGTCTGCGAGCTTTGAATCATCCGCAGTTTGAAGTAAACTATTCATGAACGGAATCAACATTCCTAACCCCACCAGCTCAAATAAGCCAGAAACCCAAAGCAAAACAACAAACCACAGCAATCTGGATCGTGAACCCTGAGGAGTGCAATGCCAAACCCGAACAAATGCTTCATAAATTCTTTTCAAGGCAAAAAAGCTTATTTAATATCTCCATAAGTTTCACCATAGCCTCCATATCCGTACCCTCCATAACCGTAGCCCCCATACCCGTAGCGGCTATAGTAATAATCGATTTTAGAAATCTGCTCTTCATTGAGTACCAGCGTGGCTCCGACTAATTTGTTTACCTCGATAAGGCGATCGATGTAATCCAGGGAGGTTTTTGAAGTCGATTTTGAATTCAATACAAATACTTTCACATCCGTTTCTTGCATCAGAATGAGGGCATCTGAAATCAATGACACGGGCGGGGTATCTAAAAAGACGTACTCATAGTGCTCGTTCGCAAACCTCATGATTTTTTCTAATTCAGGTCGGATGATCAATTCGGAAGCATTGGGCGGAACCGGACCCGAGGTGATAACATCTAATGTTGGCACCTCCGTATGCTGAATAACGTCCTTTACAGAATGCTTTCCAATCAAAACAGAACTGATCCCCTTTGAATTATCAAGTTCCATGGCCTTAGCAAGGCGTGGCTTGTGCAGGTCAAAATCCATTAACAGCACTTTTTTATCTGCAATGGCTAGCACAGACGCCAGATTAACACTCGTAAACGTCTTTCCTTCCCCTGGCAGCAAGGATGTGACCAAAATGGTCTTAGAAGCTTTATTTGGTGCAATGAACTGCAGATTGGTTCGCAATGAGCGAAAAGCCTGCGCCAGATCTGAACGCTCACTTCCACTCATTAAACGGTAGGTTTTAGAGAAGTTTTTCTGCCGGGGGATACTGCCAAGAATAGAAATGTCTGTAAATGCCTGTAACTGCCCCAAACTCTTTATCTTTTGGAAAAACAACTCCTTCAATAACACAATAATAACCGCAAGTCCGAAGCCCATAAGCGCACCCATCAAATTCATGCGGGTCTTGTCCGGATAGACCACCCCAACCGGTCGTGATTTTTCGATAATCTTGGTCTCAGGTACGATTCCTGCCCGTGCGATCACGGTTTCTGCACGCTTCGAAAGCAGGAAGGAATACAATTCTTCATTGACCGCTAATCTACGTTCAATGTTGATGATCTGCCGCTGTGTTTTAGGTATGTTCTTGATGCGTGCCTCCATAGCATCGATATCTCTTTTTAACGATTTCTGAGCTTGCATTACCGCCTCTTTCTGCGATTCGATGTAGCGGATAATATTCGTTTTTAGCTTTCTTACTTTTTCTAGTACTGCTTCGGTTTTCGGACTGCTTGCTGCATTGGACTTTAACATTTCCGTATAAGCGTCCCGAACTTCGTAGAGTTCTTTTACTTGTTCTGCCAATTCAGGATCGGTATTCGCCACAAACAAATTTGGTGGTAATAAGCTCTCGATGTCTTCCTCCTTAAGTAAATATGTGGTCAGGTCATTCAACGCTTCCACCTGGCGTTCAAACGCCCTCATCTCTCCGTCCATTTGCACCAAACGGCTATAATAGGTCTCCTCTTCCCTGCTTAAGTTGAGAATTGCCTTGTCCTCTTTGTACCGTTCGAGTTCGTTTTCAATTTCGTTAATAATACCGATCACCTCATCCAATTGCATGTCGATATAACTCAAGGTGTTTTGATTAACCTGACGTTTATTGGCCAGGGTGTTATGCACGTAGATCTTTGCCAACGTATCCAGCACTTCCGCTGCGCGGTCAGGAATCTCATCTTTCAGTGTGATCTCAACAATACTAGTGTAATCAATATTAGCCACTTCAAGGGCACGTTGGTACTTATTGATCAAGCTGGGCTTTTTATGCACCACAAATTGATAATCGATCCGAGATAACGAAGGGAGCGAAACCTTGTTGAGGTTGGCTTCCCGAACCAATTTGAAATACAAGCCATCGTTTAGCACCAGCTCCCCAAAGGCAAACACCCCTTCTTTTTCTTCCCCTTCCCTCTCGTAACTGAGCCGAAAGCGGGTGGTGTCAATGATGGATACCGAAAATCGCATTCCAGAAAAGGCCGAAGACCGTTCATCGGTGATCACCTTAAATGGCATGTGCTTATAAACCTCAGTCACCTTGAGTCGTCCAACGATGAAATAGGACACGTCCAACGGCATGCGGTTCATCACCTCTTCCAGCAAACCTGTCGATTTGATCACCCGCATCTGGCTGGCCGTTTCTTCATAAGAGGCATACTTCGAGTTAAAACCTAAGCCACGGTAAATTTCGCTTTGGTAATCATAGGTTTCGTTGGATTTTAGCAAAATTTGACATTTAGCGGCATAAATATCCGCAATACGGTGTGTGTAGATATACGTGAGGGCAAATGCAATCAGCGGTATGGATATAAAATAGTACCAATTAGACAGGATAATACCTACAAATCGGACGATGTCTTTCCTCGAAATAATTTCCTTTTGCTCTGTCAACGATTAAGCGGTTTAAGGGTGCGAATTTACATAAGGTGAAACATTATCATGCCCATAACGTACACTTTAGTAATTTTGAACCAAATAATCGAAGTCATGAAGAAAACTCTACTAACATTTATTACCAGCTTTTTTTGCTCGAGCCTCTTTCTTTTTGGGCAAACAGGCCCAGGCGGTGTCGAAAGCTTTAATAATCTGGTAATGTGGCTGGACGCTTCTCAAGAATCCTTTTCAAACGGAGCTTCGGTAACCTCGTGGACTGATCAATCAGGAAATGGAAACTCAGTCTCAGGGGCTTCCTCTCCACCCTCTTTTCAAACAAACCAAATTAACGGATTGCCTTCCATCGGATTTGATGGTGTTGCATATCTAGAATCAGGAGGTTTTTCAGAACTTTCAAATCAAGATGAGTTAACTTGGATTATAGTTGGAGGCGGCAACACCGGATCCCAGAATGGTCTCTTTTTAGGCACCAACTACTCCAGTGGAAATTACAAATTCGGAACCAGAATACTAAACGGAAACTTTCAATCTTTCTTGCGGTTAACTTCAGGAAGTTTCAATATTTTATCAACTAGCTACAGCGGTGGTTATCACCTTTTAACCAATACTTGGAATTCGAGTTCAGGTGATAGGGTTTCTCAGCTGGATAATTCAACTTTTGGATCAAATAACACAAGCACCTCAACAACTACTACAAACACTTCTATTACACTAGGAAGAAATCCACATAATGGCAGTGGTAATTTAAATGGCTCCATCGCTGAGGTTTTGCTTTACAGATCTTTTTTAAATGGTAGCCAGAGAATGATAATAAATAACCACCTCTCCTCCAAATATGCCCTTGCCATAGCAAATGACAAATTTGCGCATGACGGAACGTATGGAAACGAAGTAGCCGGCATTGGGCAAGAATCTTCCAGTGACAACCACACCGATGCACAGGGCACGTCCATTGTGCGCATCAATGGAGCGGATGACCTTGACGATGGAGAATACCTGATGTGGGGACATGATGGGGCTTCTCTTACATCCAAAACATCGGAGGTGCCGTCTGGTTTTACCTCAGGCAATGGCACCACTTTAGATCGCGAATGGCGCTCTGATGAAACAGGTGGTGACCTTGGAACCGTTGATATCACGTTTGACCTTACCGGCATTTCTTTAGGGCCGGACATCAACCAAACTTTTTTACTGACCGATACAGACGGTAATTTTGGTAACGCTACCACCATTGCGCCAAGCAGCATCAATGGAAACCTGGTCACCTTTAGCAACGTGGATCTAAGTACCAACACCTTTTTCACGGTAGGTAATGACGGTGATGTTGAAGAATGCACTGCTGTTTTTAACGGTTCATGGTCTGATGCAGGTATATGGTTTTGTGACGGCACACCACCACCGGACAGTACTTACAATGTCGTGATTGAATCTGATGTAACTGTGAGTGGCACGCAAAGCGCGTTTAACGTAGAAATTGCAGGCTCCGGATCAATCACCATCAGCTCAGGCGCAACATTCATCGTTAAGGGTGATATCAATATTCAAAACGGTGGGTCTATATCGTCTGACCCTGCCGGTACATTCATCATCAGAAGAGAGCCGGGAAATGCCCAGACCATAGATGATGCCGGAGGATCAACAATGGCGTTGGGTAACCTCATCGTTGACAATGAAGATGGTGTGTCGGTAAACGGTACAGGTGAAATAGGCATCTCCGGTGGATTAACCTTGAGAGACGGCTCGTTTGATCTTGGAACAACCACTTTGGCTTTTATATCAGATGCCAGTGGTCAAGGCCACCTTAAACCCATCGAATCGGGCGATCTTTCAGGAACCTCATTCCGCGTAGAACGCTTCATGTCAGCACGCGCAGCCAATTGGAATGGCATTGCAAGTGCTGGAATCAATACCAATATCGCAGACCTTGATAATGAAATTTTCATCAGTGGGGTTACCGGAGCAGACGGCTATGCCGTGTCCACCTCAGGTGAAGGGTTTATTTCCATCTGGTATCATGATGAAGGAGTTGATGAATACGTTGCCGTTGGAAATGTAACCGATGCCATGCCTATTGGTCGCGGTTATGAAGCATTTTTAGCCGATGATCTGGTACAATGGAATGCTAAAGCGTGGGATTTTCAAGGCAACAATCTAAATACTTCTACAACCGACATCAGTATTGATCATACAGGTACAGGTTGGAATTTGATCGGAAATCCGTTCCCGGGATTTTTAGATTTTGCACAAATCAGTGCCGATTATCCTGACATCAATGGAAATAGATTTTGGTATTATGATGCCGACAGTTCTCAATACAACTTCAGGGGTCCAAATACATTCATCCCGCCAGGTCAGGGCGTATGGATAATTGGTAATTCCAGCTTCAACATGTCGCTGGATCCTTCCATCCACCTCAGAGGCGATTTGAGTACCAACGAATTATTCAAACAAGAAGACAATCACCACGAGCATCTAAAAGTTGAAGTGAAAGGCACCGGACAGGAAACAGTTTTCGGAAGTGCTGTTTTCCTCGAAAAAGATGATCAGTCTTTTAGCGGTGCAGATATACGTGACATTGCTCCGTTAGTTGTTCCGGACGAACGCGCCATTAAAATCTCGATGGACTATGGCAGTCGCGAGACCATGGTCAATTACATCAATCCTGAAGAAAACCACATCGAAGTGCCGTTGCGCGTTGAAAGCGGACAAAAAGGAAGTTTTGTAATGAACTTTAAGGGCTTATCAAAATTTGATGAGTACCAATGCTTCAACTTACTGAACGTGGAAACAGGTGAGCAAATTGAGTTAGCGACAGGCGCATCTTATCAATTTGATATTGAAGATGAATCTGAAGTGTTGGTGTTCACACTACTGATGAGCAAAGACGACTATGAAGATTGTGTGGCACCTACCTCTTTTTCAGACAATGAAATACGCGTATTCAATCAGGGTAAGATCGTAAATGCAGACTTTTACCTCGATCGATCGGCTTCTGCAAACATTCAGGTGTTTAACGTAATGGGTCAACCGGTATATCAGAATAAAGCAACCGTTGGTTACTCAAGAGAGTCTATAGATTTGAACAGCGTTGACGCTGGTGTCTATTTCGTAAATATTCGTATCAATGGGCAAACATTGACGAAAAAAGTAATTTTGCAATAATGAAAAAGCAACAACAACTTCTACTCGGCCTATTGGTCTTACTCTTTGTATTTAGCGCTGAAGCGCTGTTGGCTCAACCTGGAGGTGGACCACCCGTTGGTGGTGGTGGCGCAGAATGTTGGCCTCCGCCCTGCATTCCGATTGACGGTGGAATGAGTTTTCTCATTGCAGCGGGTATCGCTTTTGGAGGAAAAAAATTATTAGACCTCCGCTCGAAGTAGAGACAATACATCACCCGAAAACAAGACCCATCGAATTGTGATTTTTGTGGTCTGTAAAACATTCTTAATCCTGACAGGATTTTAAAAACCTGTCAGGATTTCTTTTTAATGCGTAAAACCGTAGGTGTCTTCCTGAGCTTCCGCGCCAAGCGGAATGGTCGAAGGGGACACCGCCATCCCTCAGACTGACGCTACGTTTGTTGGAAGCAGAAAACATTCTTTCCGCACCCACACTTACGCTGATCCAAAGCATCCCCGCTATTGCTGCGAAGGCTTCGGAAACTTCCAATGGACATTGTTGCAAGATTTGAAGCCAATGCACAAAGCATGAAAAAGGCGTTGAACGGCCTAGGTAATAGAAGCGGGGTACCCACAGCATGCTGTGTCCGTAAAATTTTCCCCGGGAAGTGAGGCAGAAGGCCGAACGGCTGGAAAATTTAGGACACAAATGCACTGTGGGTCGCTGAGTTTACCTAAGCCTTGAATTTTACTCCACTTTTTTTCAAGAAAAAGTGGAAGTGAAAAATATAATCTCTGGACTATTCTTGCACCAGCACACTCGCTCTGATTTTTTGGTACCATTAATCACCGGCCTTTTTGGGTGAGCAGATTCTGTGTCTCCTTATAGGCTGCTTGCCACTTTTTCTTACCCCAAAGCATCCCCGCTATGTAAAGCATTTAATCGTATAATCCTGAAAGGTTTTTAAAACCCTTTCAGGATTTCTTTTTAATGCGTAAAACCGTAGGTGTCTTCCTGAGCTTCCG
>JBBDRU010000123.1:0-7437 GCA_040905305.1 Salibacteraceae bacterium
TATTCAATAATAGGGTTGTTAAAGTCAAGCTGATCAACATGTGTGTTTGATCGCAACCTTGCGATTTCCCAAAGCCTCCTTGGACTCAAACTATACGCGCGGTCAACCCTTTGCTCATACTCGAATCCCAGAACAAACTGGTGATTCCCAATATCAGCTGATCCCTGTCCGGAAATTCGAAACTGATTCGTAATGGCTTCAAAGTAATTATCGACTCTGGCGTTACCACGATTGGTGACATCATTATTATACACCCACATTCCATAAATGTTACGGCTTCTGCTGTCAAGTCCATCACCATTGATCAAGCCTCCACCTCCTTGAATATTATTGTAATTTGAATATGCATCACTACGAGTAGGGTCATATAAGGGATTCCCTTCTTCATCAAAGCCTTGCCAGCCGTTAAGCTCATAATAACGTTGAGTAAAACGTGCCAATTCAGGGTTAACAGTTCCTGGTTCAAAAGTGATCAATGTATCCTCAAACGTTTGTTGGATTAATCCTGTAATCTGAGTCAAACTATCAACACCGGGCTGATAAGCTGCATCTTGATAGGTATTGAATTTACCGATGTATCCATATTCAAAGACATTATCTTTTAAATCCGGATTCCACCTTCTATCCAATTGCTGACTATAATCAGCTTGAATGGTATAGTATGCATTTGATATCAACGATGAAGAGCTTTCATCTTGATTCTCACTGTTTTTGAAACGTTGAGTAAAACGCGCATAGGCTCTCCAGTCTAAGTTTGTCACTTCGGGATAGCTTTCATAATTAAACAAGGATTGGGCGTAACCATAATCCGTTCCCTTGGAATAATTCAAACTACCCCCGAAAGTCAGGTTGGTAGATGAAGTGGTTGCCACATCAATCTTTGCGGCCAGGTTCGCACCTATATTACTTGTATTTGGACGAACATCCACCCTTTCAAAATCATTTAATCGTAAATAATCCGTATTTGGAATAACTGAATTTTCCGCAAAACCCTGTCGAAGCGGGTTAGCCTTTAAATCAGCTAAAACATCGTCTTTCACTTTCCAGGCTCCAACTGCTGAAGGTCTGGAGTCCCTGTTTGAATTAAAGTTACCTGACAGAAAAAAGCCGATTAAAGGTTCTTTCTTGCCTTCATCGTCCTTTCGCATCACCAACGGACCTGAAACGCTTCCTTCTATTAAGTTATAACCGTAAGGATCTAAACCAACATAGGCGTTTTCACCGAATGGAATACCTGAAGATAATATTTCAAATCCACCGGCATACTTTCGAGAAACCCCTTTCGTGGTAATCGAAACCACACCTCCGGTAACATCACCATACTGCGCAGGTAAACCTCCGGTTATTACCGTAACTTGTTCTATGGAAGACTGCGGGATTGCTGATGAACCTCTTACTTTAATACCATCAATAAAATAATAATTTGCATCTGATCGACCACCGCGCACATTTAAGGATCCGGAGCCATCATCTTTTGAGTAAGTACCTCCTGCCGTTGCAGCCAAATCCGCTGGACTTCTTGCTGCCATCCTTGAAATTTCCTCTGAGGTCACCGTTTCCTGGGTTGCTGCTCCGTCCTGTTCAATCAGTGGCTTCTTATATTCAATCACCACAAATTCCTCCATGGTGATGGCTGAACTAGACATAGCCGTACTCGCTTTTGGAATAAATGTTGTCTTGTTTGCAGTTACCTGAACCCCGCCAACTCTGATTGGTGAGAAGCCAAGATTGGTAATTTCCACATCGTATTTACCCGGTGGAATTGGCTTGATTTCAACAACACCATCAAAATCGGTTGAACCGCCTGTGATCAAACTCCCGTTTTGCTTAACCGCAACATTCGCAAAGGGTATTGGAAGATCGTTGGCTGCTTCTGTTACAGTAGCTTTTATAGCTCCTTGGCCACTCTGGGCAAAAGCACTCAGAGTTGAAATGAACAACCCAACGGTAAAAAGTAACAATTTTCTCATGACTCGCTGTCGTTTAGATAGGTTTTGAAAGCATTTTATGATGCTCCCGAAAATGGCGGGTAAAGATAAAAAAGTAATAATACGATTAACTTTTTTTTGAACTCTACCCAGCCTTTGTCTTATCAAGTTTTGTTCGTTTATCTGATTTTCTGAATGTTAAAGGAACTTAATTATTCTGAACTTTTCTAAATCAGATTAGAATACGGTAACACATAGTTAAACTACGGTATATTCTTTTCTCTATTCATGTTGAAAAAGCTGAACAAATGATTCTTTTCTTCTGCGTGAAACCGGGATTCTGTTGCCTTGCTTCATAACCACATAGCCACCTTCTCCTTTCACATACTTATCGATGTATTTCAGGTTTATGATGTTGGATCGATGTACTCTAAAAAAACGTTCAGAGTCAAGCATCTCTTCAAAGTGCTTTATGGTTTTCGAAACCATGATCCTTCTTCCATCGGTAAGGAAAAACTTGGTGTAGTTGTCTTGGCTTTCACAATAAATTATTTCATCTAACTCTACAAATTGCAAACCTTCCATACTGGGAAGCGCCAGTTTATCGATGCTTTCGCCTCGCTTTGATATGTTGTTTATGAGGTTTTCAATTTTCTCTCTAGGCTCATGATCTTTCCCCGGATTCACTTTATCAACCGCTGCCAATAAATCTTCAGGGGTGATTGGTTTGAGCAAGTAATCAACCGCAGAAAATTTAAATGCTTTTAGTGCGTATTCATGATAGGCGGTAACAAACACGATCTTGAAATCAATACTACTGCCTTCAATAGACTCCAGCAAGTCAAAGCCGGAGCCATTTGGCATTTCAATATCAAGAAACAGTAGGTCGAGGTTGTTTTCATTGATCAGCTTCTTCGCCTCTCTCACATTAGATGCTTCGCCAATTACTTCTACATTGCTACAGTGATCTTTGAGCATAAAAGCCATGTTTTTTCTGGCTAGCTCTTCATCATCAACTATCAGTGCTTTTATTTTTTTCATAGGTACGGGGGATTTAGGATTTCACTGTAAATAACAGCCTTCTTAGGGTCAAAATCTTCCGCATTCATTTCTGCCGCTAACGATGCTTCCCGCTCTAAATGTTCTTTCTCTTCCAATAGATTTCTTCGCTTCAGTCTTCGCTCATTTGAAGCTTTTTGGGCAGCACTTTCCATCGATTTCAGTTTTTCGGCTGCCTCCTGGTCTTTCTCTGATTTCACTGTTTGGAGCTGTTCCAGTTCATCGTCTTGAAATACCGGTTCATAAGCCACCTTACGCTCTTGCTTTTCCTTTTTCTGTTTGGAAATATTCTGCCAAACACCTCCCAAGATGCTCACTAATATGAAGAGGATATATATAATGTTACCGATGTCGTCCATGCTTATCTTTTATTTCTTCTAAACCACCGCTTATAAAAAGGTTCCCTTTTGTTTTTATTGAGTCGCTTGCTTTTCCTTTTATACTTCTTCATTTCCTTTCGCGTCTGCTTGGACTGAATTTCCATATGACGCTTCTTAGCTTCTTCATCGGCTGCGTTTTTTTCGGCTGCCTGCTCCTGCTCTGTTCTTTCTAACTCCCTCAGTCTCTTTTTTGATTGAGCCTCGGCAGATTGAATTTGCATGCAACTGAAAACAGTGAAAATTAAAAGGTATCTAATAAGTAGTTTTGTCATTTGCGAAACTATATTACTAAAGTGAAAAGAATTATTCTATTCATATTTATTATTGGGGCGGTTTCATTGAGTAACTGTCAAAAAACACCAAATGAACACCTCGTTCCAGCTGTGAGGGTTGATATCAACTTGAGTACGAACTTACCACAATACAACAACCTAAATTTTATAAATGGTTGGATTTATCTGGATGGTGGGTATAATGGCATAATAGCATACCGCGTAAATCATGAGGAGGTGAAGGCTTACGACAGGCAGGCGCCTTATCAGGTGTCCAACAAGTGCAAGGTTATTGTTGACACCGGTTCTACTTCGTGCACCGACACGTGTTCGGGTTCGCAATGGCTATTGCTTGATGGGCAAGTATTGAACGGCCCCGCTTCTCAACCATTGCGAACTTACAATACTTCATTTGACGGTTCTAACCTGATCATTACAAACTAAAAAAGGGAGCACCCGGCTCCCTTTTTCAATTTAATTGCTAATCACTTTGGGTTTAATAGCGATAGTGCTCTGGCTTATACGGACCATCAACAGTGACTCCGATATACTCAGCCTGCTCCTTTGATAGCTCATCCAATTCAACTCCAATTTTTGCCAAATGCAATTTAGCCACCTTCTCGTCAAGGTGTTTTGGCAAGACATAAACCTTGTTTTCGTATTGGTTATTGTTTGTCCAAAGTTCGAGTTGAGCCAGGGTTTGATTGGTAAATGAATTTGACATTACAAAGGAAGGGTGTCCTGTTGCACAACCTAAATTAACCAACCTGCCTTCAGCTAATAAGATAATTTGATTGCCACTGCTGAGGGTATAAAGATCTACCTGCGGCTTCACTTCATCCTTTGTTGATGCGTTTTTGTTTAACCATGCCACATCAATCTCATTATCGAAATGGCCGATGTTGCAAACAATGGCTTTGTCTTTCATAGTTTTAAAATGCTCTCCCGTAATGATGTCTTTGTTGCCAGTGGCGGTAACGATAATATCAGCTTCCTGAACGGCATCTTTCATCTTCTTCACTTCAAACCCATCCATGGCTGCCTGAAGCGCACAGATCGGGTCTATTTCACTGACAATGACTCGTGCTCCCGCTCCTCGAAGTGATGCTGCTGATCCTTTTCCAACATCTCCATATCCAGCAACCGCTGCAACCTTCCCTGCCATCATAACATCGGTAGCCCTTCTGATAGCGTCCACTAATGATTCCTTACAACCATACTTATTGTCGAATTTAGATTTTGTCACAGAATCATTAACGTTAATTGCAGGCATCACCAAAGTGCCTTTCTTCATGCGCTCATAAAGCCTATGCACTCCTGTGGTTGTTTCTTCAGAAAGGCCTTTGATCTCTTTCGTTAATTCAGGATACTTATCAAAAACCATATTGGTGAGGTCACCGCCATCATCTAAAATCATATTTAAGGACTTGTTACCTTCAAATGAAAACAAGGTTTGTTCGATGCACCAATCGAATTCTTCTTCTGTCATTCCCTTCCATGCAAAAACAGGAATACCAGCTTTGGCAATCGCAGCTGCGGCATGATCTTGTGTTGAAAAAATGTTGCAACTGGACCATGTAACATCCGCACCCAATTCCACCAGGGTTTCAATCAACACTGCTGTTTGAATAGTCATGTGTAAACAGCCTGCTATTCGCGCACCTTTTAAAGGCTTGCTCGCCCGATATTCTTCACGCAACGCCATTAGCCCGGGCATTTCTGCCTCGGCAAGTTGAATTTCCTTTCTTCCCCAATCTGCAAGAGAAATATCTTTTACTTTATAAGTCAAACGCTCTGTAACTTCGCTCATTATTTAAAATTTTATGCAAAGGTACTAACCTCGCAATTAATACTTATGGGTTTGAACAGTCTAATCCTTCATAAGTTCACTCCGAATCAAGGTGCTGAAATAATTATTGCTCGCATCGGAAAAGTGATCGAGCAATTGAACCCTGTGCAATTAAATGCCTATGAAGGAAACTACTCTTTGGAGAGAAAAGCGCAGCTTGCATGTGCAGATGCCCTTGTTTCTGATTATTTCAAATCTGATGTAGTAATCCAGCGTAATGCTTCCGGAGCGCCCAGTTTGGTGGGAAGTGAGTTGCACATTTCCATCAGTCACACCTACGATTTCATGGCCATCTATTTATCTGAAAAAGGGCCGGTTGCGATTGACATAGAATTACTTGGTAGAGATATAGAACGGATCAAGCATCGCTTTACAACTGAAGAAGAAGTAGCGGCTTTTGAGGCATTAAACTTCAGTGAGCCCTTGCTTCAAGTGTGGGGGTTGAAAGAGTGCCTTTTTAAGGTAATCCCGACAAATAAGGTATTGTTTAAAAACCACCTTTTCACAAAACGACCCCAGCAAAAAAATGACCGCGTGATTTGCGATGGAGAAGTACGTCATCCGCATTTTAACGCGGACTATTCGATGGTTTCTTGCATATTTGAACCTTTGATTGTTTCTTACATTTCGATGGATCGACCATGAAAAACGGAAAATTTAATTTAAGTAAGACCGACCGAAAGCTAGCGGTTCTCATTGATCCTGACAAGCATTCGGAAGACGAACTGATCGATTTTGTGGCGGACTTGAAGCCGCTGCGGCCTGATTTTTTGTTCATCGGTGGCAGCCTGATTTTTAAAAGCAACATTGAGCGTGCGGCCAAAATGCTCAAAGCCTCTATAAATGTGCCTTTAGTTCTGTTTCCAGGTCATTTCACCCAACTCACTGACGAGGTAGATGCAGTGCTGTTGCTTTCCCTTATTTCCGGTAGAAATCCGGATCTACTGATCGGCCAGCATGTGTTATCGGCATCAAAACTGAAAAGTATGAAAGCCGAAAAGATATCAACAGGATATATGCTTATCGATGGAGGACGTTCAACCTCGGTGAGTTACATGAGTAATACCCAGCCCATTCCTCATGACAAAATAGACATAGCAACCTGCACCGCACAGGCCGGTGAGCTAATTGGTATGAAACTTTTTTACCTCGATGCAGGAAGTGGCGCTGAAATCCCGGTTTCACCAAAAATGATAAATGCAGTTGCCCGATCCATTGACGCGCCACTAGTGGTGGGCGGTGGAATTAGAAACTATGAAATGATTGAAGAGCGCTGGGATGCCGGTGCAAACCTCATTGTAATAGGAAATGCTCTGGAAGAAAACCTCGAACAGATAACCAGGGATTTCAGCAAGCATTTGGCAAGCTAATCATTATTTATGAACACACCATCTCGGTACTAGTGGTAATCCGCTATTGTTTGGGCGAGCATTTTTGTGTAATTATGTAATCTAACCCTGAACCAAAACCTAAAATATGGAGGTCATCGTAATTACGTCTCCAACTCACCGCGAAAACGAAGTTCAAAGGATTGTTCATCTATTTGAAAACGGACTTCAAACCTTGCATTTGCGCAAACCGAAATGGAAATCATCTGAATTGGAAACCCTGATCAAGGACATTCCTGAAATGTTCCACAATCGCATCATTATTCATGGGCATTATAAATTGGCCCTTAAATACAAGCTCAAAGGAATTCACCTCCATCGAAAGCACCGCTCGAATAAGTGGAAGAACCGTTGGAAGCGTTTTCTATTGAAGATGAGAAGCCCAAACCTGGTAATTACCACCACCTTCAACAGCCTGGAAAGCCTGCGTGAAAACACCCAGCACTTTGATTATGTTTTCCTCGGTTCTGTTTTTAACAGTCACTCTTACTACAGCCGCGATGAAGAAGCAGGCATGAATATGTTGAAGTCCATCGTAAAGAAATCGCCATCGATCGTTTA